>DAISKX010000255.1:0-5895 GCA_036820725.1 Nitrospiraceae bacterium | reverse complement strand
ATCCGCCTCGCTGCCCACCTCGTTTGCCGAACCGGCGCCGCCGCTGAGCGAGACGGTTGCAGAGGAGGAGTATCGGATTTATGACGAGGTCGTTCGATCAAAATTTCTTACGACGGGCACGACCCTCGTCGTGATCGAACGGATGACCACGAATCGATTGCTGCCGCCCGACCCGGAACGGCCCGAATTGACGACCCGTGCGTTGTTCGAGACGCAGGAATTGTTTGACTCCCGGCTTCCCCCGGAACTGATCGCCGACTTTCTCCTGACGAACCACAAGCCGGCTCGGCTGGCCAGTGGTTTTGCTTTTGGCGTTCCGTATCGATTCAGGTCGTCAAGCGGTGAACCGGAATCGGATGTCTTTGTTCCCAGCGGAGGGCTCTCGGTGCGTCCAGTGAGGCTGATTCAGGATGCCCGGACCATCGATCGCTTATCCTTCTCCCGGGTCGGCTTCGCCCCTCGTCGGGAGCAGGCCTTGGTGTATGTGGCGAACGATCGACCTGACGGAAGCGGAGCAGGCTTTCTCGTGTGGCTGCGGTCGCGCGAGTCCTCATGGCACATACTGGATACCGAGGTGGTCTGGACTGCCCGTGCACAGAGGGACGCACCGGAGCCTCCATGAGTTGCCTAATCGATTGCAGGACGGTAGCATCAAGATTCCACCCGACACCTGGACATCAGGCATGATTCGCAAGACTTTTCCGGTTCCCCCGCTCGGATGCAACTGTTCCATCATCGGTGATCCGGTGACGAAGCAGGCGGTCGTCGTCGATCCGGGCGGGGCTTCGGAGCACATTCTGCGTGAGGTTGCGCAGCTCGGCCTCACCGTCGTCAGCATCCTGCACACCCATGCCCATTTCGATCATTTTCTCGCCTCGGGGGAGATGAAGAAGGCCACGGGTGCCTCCCTTTGCCTTCATCCGGAAGACCGGGAACTCTGGGAGATGCTTGAGGTGCAGTGTCGCATGTTCGGCGTACCCTATGTCCCTGTTCCCGCGCCTGACTATTGGTTGAAAGATGAGGAGAAGCTGATCATCGGCTCTCTCGAGGGGCGCGCCCTGCACACCCCTGGTCATACGCCGGGTTCCATGTGCTTTCATTTTCCTTCCGCCCAAGTGGTGCTCGCAGGGGATACGATCTTTCGCGGGGCGATCGGCCGGACGGATTTGTGGGGTGGTGATTATAATGCGATTGAGCACTCCATTCGAGAACGCCTCTATACGCTCAGAGAGGATACCGCAGTCGTGACGGGTCATGGACCCGAGACGCTGATTGGTGTCGAACGGAAAGGCAACCCGTACGTCCGTGCCTGACGGTCACAGCCGGGTGACTATCAGGATAACGCCTGGTGAAGGCTGCGTTTTGGCGCGCAGCGCCGGGAGGGGTGACGCAGAAGCTTACTCAAGATCCTGATAGGAGGGAATGATGAAAGACACGAATCGTTGGGTAGGTGCGACCCTGCTTGTGTCGGCTTTTTTCGTCCTTTCAGCCTCCATCCGGTATGCACACGCCGATCCGGAGCGTGCATCCTCCGAGGTGACGATCGCGGATGTTCAAGTGCGTTTGTCCGACCATGGACCGGTCGTCTTGTTACGAGCCGAAGGCAAGGTCATTCCGATTTTTGTGGATGACACCGTGGCCGGTTCCATCCAGGGCGCATTGACAGGCGTGAAGCTTCCACGTCCGCTGTCTCACGATTTGATGCATACCATTCTGGAATCATTCGGCGGGAGGGTGACGAAAACCGTCATCACGCTGAAGGCCGGTACCTATTATGGCGCCGTGACGGTCACCTTCAAGGACCAAGAGAAGGTGTTCGACAGCCGTTCATCGGATTCCATTGCGCTGGCCATCCATTTCAAGGCCCCGATCATCGTCGCTCGGGATCTATTGGATTCGGCCGGAAAAACGCTCACGGACCCCAAGCCTCAGACGCTGTAGGACATGGCATTTGTCGGTGCGCAGCGTTGCGCCATTCGCGGTCTCGCGATTGGCTCGCCTACCGAAATCCGTGATTTCCTCGCTTATCCCTGGTTTTCGGCCTATGCTTCAGAACTGGGTGAACGCGCGATACCCGTGCTCATCAACAACGTATGAAACCTGCACCAACCGTCCTCAATAAACGCAAGCATGTCCGTGTTCGTGTCCAGTTTCGCAGTCATTTTTCCATCAAGGGCCAAGCCAAAGGCAAAATGGTGGGTGGAGACGGGGACCTTAAGGATTTGTCTCCAGGAGGCTGTCGCGTGAAGAGTCTCATCGCCGTTCAACCCGGCACTGAGTTGGAATTGTGTATTTTCCCGGGTGACGATTCTAACCCCATCATGATCGACGTCGCCGTGGTTCGGTGGAGTCAACCATCCGAGTTCGGACTGTCGTTCGTCACCATTCGCGCCACGTTTTTGCGCCGGCTGACCGAGGTCTGGAGAAAACTCGCCTCTCCGTTCTAAGGGTGCTCCGTTCGATAGCTCCTATCATATTCGCATCCTGTGGTAACGGATAGAGCGATCCGGAGGACCAGACATGGCCTGAACTCGCTGAATGACAGGTGAGGGGAAGACCGCGTCGAAGATGTTCAGGGTAATGTAGGAGGAGGGGATTCGGTGACGGGACGCTGGTTCATCGTGATGTAGAGTTCGTCGTCGAAGGTATAGTATCCACCGTCGTGCACATCCTTATAGATACAAAAGGGCGAGAAGACGATTAGGCATCCGAACACGTCGCCCAGGACCCACCAGGACCAGCTCCGTTGGATTCTGAGTTCCTTCGATTCGTAGCCCTCCTTCTCGGCCAGAGCAAGGTGGTCGGATTTCCTGCTGAGCGAGACCATTCCCGGCGCAGTGACGTGCAGATACCGATCGACGATGACGTTGGCTCCGGGCGGCAGGGAGAAGATCGTGACGGATTGTTTGTCCGAGTGCATCAGCGTCCCGCAGCCGGACATGATTACCGCAAGCGAGGTGATGGTCAAGACGGCCTGGCGAGTCAAGACGTTCATCCGGATCTCCTCTCGTTCACTGATGGCGCGCCGCCGGCGATGCCGTGCTGCGCACCGATCATATGTTCATCGCGTCGTTCACTTCTTCCAAGGTCTGGTGGGCGACCGCTGCGGCTCGCCGGCTTCCTTCTCGTATCACATCGTCCAGATGGGCCGGATCCTGAATGATTGAGCGGCGTGATTCCCATATCGGGGTCAGGCGTTCGACCATGCGGTCGGCAACGAGTTTTTTGCAATCGATGCAGCCGATCGCGGCCGTGCGACATTCGGTATTTACCTGTTCAATGACGGGCAGCGGAGAAAAAATCTTGTGTAAATCAAAGACCGGACAGACATCGGGATTCCCCGGGTCGTGGCGGCGAACGCGGGCGGGGTCGGTCACCATAGTCTTGAGTTTCTGCCGAACGACCGGTTCCGTGTCGGAGAGATTGATCGTATTTCCGTAGCTCTTGCTCATCTTCCGGCCGTCCGTCCCCAGTACCTTGGGAAACCGGGTGAGCTGCTCTTTCGGTTCCAGAAAGACCGGCCGGTACAAACTATTAAATCTTCTGGCCAGTTCCCGCGTGAGCTCCAGATGAGGAAGTTGATCTTTGCCCACCGGCACAAAATCGGGCTTATAGATGAGGATATCGGCGGCCTGCAGGACTGGATAGCCCAAGAACCCGTAGGTGCTGAGGTCTCGTTCCTTGATCTCTTCCTGCTTTTCCTTGTAGGTCGGATTGCGTTCCAGCCACGAGATGGGAATGATCATCGACAATAAGAGATGCAGCACGGCATGGTCCGGCACACGGGACTGAATGAAGATCGTCGCGCGTTGCGGATCGATGCCCGCGGCGAGCCAATCGATGAGTAGTTCGCGGACGAATTCCTTGATGCGACTGGTGTCCGCATAATTTGTCGACAGCGCATGCCAGTCGGCGACGAAAAAGAAGCACTCGTACTGGTCCTGCAGCACTCTCCAGTTCTCGAGCGCCCCCAACCAATTGCCGAGGTGTAACAAGCCGCTGGGTTGCATGCCGCTGAGCACCCGTTTCTGTTCTGCCGTCATTGAGGGATTCCTGTTCCAAAGCTCGTGGCGGTGGTCAACACGCTGCCGGCGATCGCCTCGGACCAATAACCGAGAAGTGACGGATCGATTTTCAAGAGGACGGCAAACAGCCCGGCACTGGCCACGGCGAGCAGGAGGTTCATGCCGGGTCCTGCGGCGGCGAGCAACGCCATGTTCTGGCGGGGATTGTGAAGCCGACTCGGATCGATGGGAAGCGGCAGGATCACCGTTCCAAGCGGATCGATGTGCGCCAAAGGATTCAAGGTCAATATTCCCTGCATTTGTGCCGTCGGATCGCCATAATACTGGGCGACCCATCCGTGTGCATACTCGTGCAGCACCATGGCAAAAAGCAATGGCAGGCTCATATAGGACAACGTGTGGAGAATGTGAGAGACCGAATTCATGGGGTCGGTTCGATCTGCACCAATTTCCCCTGCTTGACCTGGATCAAGAAGACATGCCGGTTCAGAGTTCCTTCCGGACTGAAGTCTGTGGGCCCACTTAGAGTTGGCAGGTCGTGATGCAGGAGCAGGTAATCCCGCACCCCCTCTCCGGAGGTCGCCCCCTTACGAACGGCTTCTAAAACGACCCGTGCGGCGTCGTATCCCTGTGCCGCAAACAGCGAGGGTGACGATTGATAGCGGCGGCGATACCGTTCCACGAATTCCTGCACGAGCGGATTCGGACTGTCTACGAAAAAGCCATCGACAAAGACGCTTCCGTCGATCGTCCGATCGGCGACTCGGGCCAACTCCTGAGCATTCCACCCGTTGCCTCCTAGAATAGGCACGATCATATCGTGAAAGGTCAATTGAGCCGCGATGAGCCCCGCTTCCTGCGATCGGCCCGGGACAAAAATCGCATCGAAGCCAGGGGAGTAAAGCATTCGTTTGACCTTCTTGCCGGTTGGTTTGATCAATGCCTTGGCCGGGTCTTCCTCGAAAGGGACCTCCACTCCGTACTTCTTGAGGTCTTCCGTCTTGATGCGAAGGATGGGAGCCCGGAAGTCCGTATCGCCTTCCTTGTAGGACTCGACGGCGATGATCTCGCCATCGCGTTGTCGCACCTCCTGACTAAACAGACGGGCCAATTCCCGGCCATAAGGCGTGTCCGGATGGAGAATGGCCACGCGCCGGTACTTTTGATCACGGAGTCCATATTCGGCGATGCGCTTGGCTTGATGTCCGTAGGTCAGCGACGTACTGAACACGTAATTGCCCAGCCTGCGAAGATTCGGCATCGTGGCGCTCGGCGTAATCATTGGAACGTGCGCCCGTTCGGCCAGTTCAGCCATCACAGGAAGATTTTTTGACAGGAGAGGGCCGATGACGGCAACCGGACGATCGTCGGTGAGCACTTCCGATAGTTCCTCCAAGAAAGCGGTCCGATCCGATTCGGTATCCTTGACGATGAGGCCGATGGAAGGGGCCTCGAGATTATCTTTGGTGCGCTCCAAAGCCAATTGGATACCGTTCAATACCTCGCCGCCGAAAGGGGCCAGTTTGCCCGAGAGGGGAAACACCGCGGCGATACTGTACGGATGGGATTTCAGTTTCGTTCTGGCTGCGGTCTGTTGCTCGAATGCTCGTCCGGCATAGGGGTGCGAAGGGAACCGGCTCAGAAACAGTTTGACGTGACGTTCGACGAGGTGGTCTTCACCGGCCGCGGCATGCAGTTCGATGAGTTTCATCAACGCAAGATCTCCGGGAAAAGATTTGGGATAGGCATCGCGGACCCGGATCAACGCGGCCTTGTCCAACTGGTCGTTCACGAGTTCCTTGATCCGGTGCTCCGCTTCGCGAGGTTGATCATCCGGCTCGAGATTCATCTCGTCGAGCCAGGCTTGAAT
>DAISKX010000254.1:0-5903 GCA_036820725.1 Nitrospiraceae bacterium | reverse complement strand
GGAATCCGGTGACGCTGTACCGGGCACAACGCCGCGGGGGCAAAGGTAGAATTGCGATGGGTGTCAAGGAAGAGGATTTCGTCGACACTCTGTTTACGGCCTCGACCCACGATTACCTCCTGTTCTTCACCGATGCAGGCAAAGTCTTCTGGCTGAAGGTCCATGAGATTCCGGAGGCCGGCCGCGCTGCGAAGGGCAAGGCCCTGGTCAATCTATTGGCCCTGTCGAAGGACGAGAAGGTCACGGCGTCGCTTCCGGTCAAGGAATTCCGCGACGATCGGTACATCGTCATGGCCACCAAACAGGGCGTGATCAAGAAAACCGAACTCTCCGCATATGGGAACCCCCGACAGGGCGGCATCATCGCCCTCTCTCTCGACGGAGGCGACAAACTGATCGGTGTGGAACTGACCGATGGCCAACGTGAAATTTTGCTGGGGACCCGTCGGGGCATCACCATCCGTTTCAAGGAGGAAGAAGCCCGCGCGATGGGCCGGACGGCGCATGGCGTCAGGGGGATTACGCTGGAGGAAGGGGACCAGGTTATCGGCATGGAAACCATCACGCCGGATTCCACGACCGCCATTCTGACTGTGACGGAAGGCGGGTATGGAAAACGGACACCGGTGAACGAATACCGCATTCAAGGCCGCGGCGGCAAAGGGATCATCAGCGTGAAAACTACAGAACGGAATGGACTCGCCGTGGGCTTCCTTCAGGTTCGGGACGACGACGAAATTATGCTGATGGCAGCCATGGGCAAAGTCCTCCGCTGCAAGGTGGATGACATCCGAGAAATTGGCCGCAATACCCAGGGGGTGCGCTTGCTTGATTTGGAAGGTGACGAGGATCGCGTCGTCGCCGTCGCTCGTCTGGTCGAACGTGAAGGCGTCCTCGAAGAGGCCGAAGGCGGATGATGTCTCCTGCAGCGCCCCCTTTTGTGTGTCTTCCGCACACCGTGCCCGGCCCTGCTTCATGCAACCCGATCAACGATCCACGGTCCCGCTAAGCCGCGGCGACGAGAAACGTCCGCTGGACACAGTCGTCAAGCTGGCACTGGGCGTCCTTTTCGGGTCCTTCGCCCTCATCTGGGGCGGCATGTTTCTGAGCCGTCCGGACCGCTCGATTCCCCCGTACAGTATCGGATCGCAAGAGGGCACCGCCGTCGCGGTGCATGTCCCGCTCTGGACCAGCGATACGGACATCGAAACCTTGATCGATCGTTTCCGGAAGATCGGGCGCGAGACGCGCCAATTCGGGGCGATGAAGATTCAACCGACGACGCCGGGACATCCGGATGGACGCTATCAACGCATCATGATCTACATCTTCACGCAGGAGGACTGGACCGAACCGGATACTCTCCACCGGTACGTGTATGGGGACGACCAGCCGTTACGGGAAGGGTTCGAGAAAGCAATACGCGGATTCTATCGTTTGGACGGGATGGAAGAGGAAGGTCGAATCGGTCCGCTCATGCGAGGCAAAAACAGTCCTGCGACTGCCGCCTATTCACGCGAGTTGTTCAAGGGGTCGATTGCGGTATCCCGCGTCCCTTCTTCGGGCGCGTCAACGCCTGAGCCATAACTGCCGCGAAATGATTGCGTAGATCCGGGTCCCGGACTGCTTGCGCGTGGTGGGCCGCGTCTGCTTTTACGGCAGGGAGTGGCTCGACTCGTCGTGCAGGCTCAGATGCGCACTGTTCCACTTTCGACGAATCCGGGTCGAAATCGCCGATTCTCAGAATTAGATCAGACACAAGCGATTCCCCTGCAGCGGCATTGATCTTATCCAACAGACTGGGTTTTAAGTATGTCAGCTGTTGCAGCCACACGGAATGCTGGACATACACATAGAGTTTCTTGAACCGGATCTGATCGGGCCTGGTGTGTGCCGCGATCTGCTGGCCGACGATCTCGCTCCACTGTCGGTGGAGACGAGATTCCAACAGCTTGCTTTCAAGACCCAGGCGGTGCGCCAAGCCGGCTAGGACGGAAGCAAATGAATCGAGAGGACCATCCCTTCGCATGGCGGGGATCTTAGGGGTTCTGATGGGAGGGGTCAAGAAGGTTTTCGGGATTGTGGCGGTGGATTCGCAGGCGGACTCGCCGTACTGCTGTAGCTCGCGAAAGACTGGCTGCGGGCCCCCCATCCCCCAATCGGAATTGGGTGAGTTCCGATCCAACTCGCGTTGGTCGGCCCTCGCACAGTCTTTCGCGTCGCACATCAGTATGGTTCCTCCACCATCTCACTCACGTCACAATCCCGATTGGCAAGTAACGATGGCGTCGAGCCTCACCGCACATCCATTCCATCCGCCAGGAGAAGTGTGGGCAGAGTCGCATGACTCAAGAGGCGGATGACGAATGGTAACGCATCTTCGACTCCAGCATGATGCGATAGGTAGCGGCGGCTGATGAGTCGGTATTCTTGCCGTCGCGCGACTCTGAAGCATTGCCCTATGGGCAATATGTCGTCGCGCTCTGCTCGTATTGACCGGCGGACTGCAACAGGCGCCATGCTGTCGCTCAGCGCGTCCCCATTCCACCCGCTAGGGAGATGGGAAGATAGTGGAAGCTTTCCGATCCAACTAACATTGGTCGGCCCTCGCTTAGTCTTTCGCGTCGCACATCAGTATGGCTCATGCATAAGCTCACCGCACGTCACAGTCCCGAATTGATGACTAACGGCAGGATGGACCGCGCACTCTGAATGTGCGAGGAAATCCTCGCGATGCCGTCGTACCTCGGTATGGACTCCATCCTGGGCTCCAGTCTCACGCGATGCCGTCGCACCTCACCGCACATTCGTTCCATCCGCCAGGAAAGAGGGCGGAAGAGCAGCATGATTTGGGGGGAGACGGGAGTGAACGATATGCATGCGCGTAGGCAGCATGATGCGTCGGTGAAGGATGGCGGCCAAAGGTTTTACAATTTGGCCTCGCGCTCCGGAAAAATTGGTTCGAAGGCAATATGCTAGTCACGTCTCCGTTCCACCCGCTATCGAGAGAAGAGAGTCGCCATGCTATAGTGCCTTCCCATGACAAAAGAGAAAGACGATCAGTACAAGGTGGTGGCGACCAATCGGAAGGCCTATCACGACTATTTCATTGAAGAGAAGTTGGAAGCCGGAATGGTGTTGAGGGGCACGGAAGTCAAATCCTTGCGTGAGGGGCGAGTGAACCTGCAAGACAGTTATGCCTCCGTCCATGACGAAGAGGTCTATCTCCATCACTGCCACATCAGTCCCTATTCGCATGGCAACATCATGAACCATGAGCCGCTTCGTGCCAGAAAGCTTCTCCTGCATCGAAAGGAGATCAACAAACTCATCGGGAAGACGCAGCAGAAGGGGCTGACGCTGGTCCCGCTCCGCATCTACTTCAATAAGCGCGGGCAGGCAAAAATCGAAGTCGCGCTCGCGAAGGGAAAGAAGCAGTACGACCGCCGCGAAACAATCAAGGCCCGCGAGGCCGGCCGCGAAGTCGAGCGGGCGATCAAGGGCAGGAAAGAGCGATAGAGGATCCCGTTACGTCGACGGACGGATGGCCGAACCAGGCTCCCCCAGAATGCGTTGAATAGCCACGCCAATTGGAGTCTCAGTGTTAGTCGCCTTCACCACCTCGAAGGCCGCACCCTAGGGCGCGATGGCGGCGCAGTGCTTGCCCTCTCTGGCTGCTTTGCCAGGACGCTCGCTCTAGGGACGCCTTTGTTCGACCACCCGTCCCCGCCGCGAGTCGAACAAAGCTAGCGGGAGCACCCCGCCATCAACTTTTCCCACACAGACTCCTGGTTAATTCCGACGTGCGGGCTTTCTTGTGAGCGTAACCGCACGGAGGTACGGGAGAACAATCTCTATTCCCTTTTGTCGAATATATTACGACTTGACTTGGTTCTAATTAGAACTATTATACTGGCGTCAGAAGAATTCGTCGGTGAGGCAGTCCATTGAGATCTATTCGATGATGAGATTCAGAGCGCGGACCGGTAAGCATTCGAGCGAGAACTCCGATGGGAGGACCTGACGTTCCCGAGGACGAAGTCTCAGAAGTTCGGTCGGGTTCACACCAGGTAGATGCATTGAGAATGCCTGGTTGAGCACATTCACACCATTGGCATGGAGGCGGATCATGAAGGCATTCTTTGCGACGGACGATGGGTGGGCCGGCCTTATTCTGCGACTGACCATGGGACTCGTCATGTTCCCTCATGGGGCACAAAAACTGTTGGGGTGGCTCGGCGGGTTCGGATTTTCGGGAACCATGGGGTTCTTTACGGGAACGATGCATCTCCCATGGATCATCGCTTTCCTGGTCATCATGGGTGAATTCTTCGGGAGCCTGGCGCTCATCGCCGGATTCTTTAGCCGGTTTGTGGCGGCCAGTTTCGTCATCATCATGGTGGGCGCGATTGCGACCTCGCACCTGCCGCACGGCTTTTTCATGAACTGGTCCGGACAGCAGCAGGGAGAGGGGTATGAATATCATCTGCTCGTGATCGGGATGAGTCTGGCTCTGATGCTGACGGGAGCGGGACGGTGGTCGGTGGATCGCATGGTCGCGCAACGGATGGAGCGGTGATGACGAAGGGGATGGGAAATATGCGAGTCGGCGGTTCTATGATCACACGACTTAAGACGATCAAGAGTGGAATAGGGTTCAAAAGGTGACTAGAGTAGCCGGAGTGCCGATCACCCATAGACCACAATTCAGTCGATATGATGAGGATGAGAAAGTGTCTTTCAGGTAAGAACGAGCGCATTGCTGCATTGCAGCGGGAAGGAGAGGTGACTGATGGCACATGTTGTCACAGATGTCGGCCGGCGAGAAAAAACTGTACAGGGAGTGTATCGGCCTGGGTCCACCCATATGGTGGGGGACGGTTTTCCGGTGAGAAATCTGTTTCCGAGCAACGATCTCGACCGTGAGGTCGATCCCTTTCTGATGCTGGACTATGCAGGTCCGCAATATTTTTCACCGACAGACCACCCGCGGGGCGTCGGCGAGCACCCGCACCGGGGCTTTGAAACGGTCACGATCGTGTACGAGGGCATGTTGGCCCATCGTGATTCGACGGGGAACGGGGGGATCATCGGTCCCGGCGATGTGCAATGGATGACCGCCGCCGCGGGCATCGTCCACGAAGAGTTGCACGAGAAGGAGTTTGCCAAGGCAGGCGGAACGCTCCATGCGATCCAGTTGTGGGTGAATTTGCCGAAAGCCTCTAAGATGGCGGCGCCCGGGTATCAAACGCTGCTGAACAAAGAAATCCCTGTGGTCACTCTGGCTGAGGGCGCGGGGGAGGTTCGAGTGATTGCCGGGGAGTATCGCGGAGTAAGAGGGCCGGCCAAGACCTTTACGCGCGTGCAGCTCTACGACGCCCGGTTGAATGCCGGTCATCGCTTGAAAGTGGATGTTCAGGAGGGTGATACGACCACCGTGTTTGTGCTTCGTGGCCAAGTCGGGCTGACCTCGACGCAGACGGCGAAGGAAGCCGAACTGGCAGTCTATGACCGTGCCGGCACGTCGATCACGCTGGAAGCCAGGGAGACGAGCACGATCCTGATTCTCAGCGGAGAACCGATTAGGGAACCGATTGCACGATACGGCCCGTTCGTCATGAATACGAAGGAAGAGTTAGTGCAGGCGGTGCAAGACTATCAGGCGGGCAAAATGGGACATCTGTCGTGAGCGGCGTCGAGGTCCGCAGCCTTACACCGAGATACATTTCACAAGGGACGAGCGACGGTTTTTATGAGTCACAACGACACAGGAATCCACATTGAGGTGTATTCGGACATCGTCTGCCCTTGGTGTTATGTGGGTAAGCGGCGGCTCGAAAAGGCGCTGGCGTTGCTCGAGCCGGCAGCGCGGCCGAACGTGGGCTGGCGCCCTTTCGAGCTGA
>DAISKX010000253.1:0-5913 GCA_036820725.1 Nitrospiraceae bacterium | reverse complement strand
CTATCTTTCCTCATTTCTTACTCTGCACCGTCTTCAATAAAGAAATGATGCTCGAATCAAAAGCTCCGTAATCGTTCGATTTCGCGTAGTCCAAGGGAGTTTTTCCGGCATTATCTCTCGCCATAGGGTTTGCGCCGAAAACAAGAAGGATTTGGATAATTTCTCGCGATGCATGCTGTGTATTGGCAGCGATATGAAGTGCTGTCATTCCATTCGGAGTTGTCAGACTAACATTAGCTCCTTTGCTCAAGAGATACTTCGTCGCCTCTACCTTTCGATTATAAACAGCGAACATCAGCGGTGACATCTTGTCCGAATCCACATCGAAGCTGCCCGTTTCCAGTAATAGCTTTATTGTCGCTACATCCCCACCCATTGCAGCAGTGTGTAGAGCGCCGTAGCCATTAGAGCTATACGCGTCTGGATCGGCACCACGCTCAAGCAACGTGCGTACGACTTCCACGTTTCCAAATTTTGACGCGCTCATCAACGGAGTTCCAATCTCTAATCCGGAGCCCGCATTTATCATTCCTCCATGCTCCAATAACAGCGACACCACTTGGGGACTCTTGTGTTGAGCCGCAATATGCAACGCTGATGTCTGCTTAGCTGACACGGTTTTATTTGGGTCTGCGTGTCTTTCCAGCAGGTCCCGCACGATGCTTGTGTTGCCCTCGAGGCAGGCTGCCATCAAAGGAGTGAGACCGGTACTGCTATCGGGCTCATTGATCTGCTTTTCATTAAGATTCAAAATGAGATTATGCACAGCGTTAGTATCACCAGCTTCAATGGCTTCACTTAAAGGGTTATTGTTCTCTTCATAGTTTGTATGCTTGCAGGCTCCCCATGAGAAGGCGAATATCAAGGCGAAGCTATAGGCCATGGCTTTAAAGCAACCTGGGGGGTAGGCATTTCTTCTGGCCACAAAAACCAACAGTGGGCGGTGTAACATCACTTTGGAAACTGCCAGTTCTTCACTGGGATGCCACTGTGGATCATCGTTCAATGCCGTAGGGCACGAATCCTGCCCAGTAGAAAGGTTCCGGATGTCGCTTGCGAAGATGGATCTGAGCCGTACGGAGGGCCGAAGTCGGAGAATGTTTCCCCAAGCCGCCATAAAAGTGATCCATCAGTACGGCGGTCGCTTCATCGTCAATTTCCCAAAGAGTGGCGATTACCTGTGGAGCGCCAGCGTACATGAACGCTCTGGTCAGTCCAAGAATTTCATCTCCGGTCGCGATTTGACTCAATCCTGTTTCACAAGCGCTGAGCACGACCAAAGTTCCAGGCAAAGCGAGGCCAAACACTTCCGTAGCCTTCAGGATCCCATCATCTCCTTCGCCTTTGGCGAGGAGAAGTGCCGATTCCATAGGGCGGGCGGTATCAAAGTTTCCGTGCGTGGCAAAGTGGAGGATCCTCGCATCGTGGCTGGTCTTCCGCACCTTCGCCTCCTGCGCTTCTTTTCGGGTCAGCAATAACGCATGAGGCTGACGTGCGCGCACTGCCTGCCCTTCAAGTTCAGCAAATGGTAAGTCCATCACTGGATCGCCAAGGTCAGGATTGGCGAAGACGACGGTGCGGCCCATTGTCGCACGAGGCTTTTTGGCCAGATAGGTGAGAACGGTGCCGCTAGCGATATTCACAGTCGTAAAGCGGTCAACCAGCCAGCTGCTGCCGTCATGGAGCGCTACAAAGGGCACATAGTGTAACGGGCCATGGGGCGCTATATAGAGGATTGTTTTGTGAAGGTCAGCGACAGCATCCTTAAGAAGCATTTCATAGAGTTGCCGTGCGGATTTTTGAATAGCCGCGGGGTCATTCCTACTCGTTTGAGGGTTTTCTTGTATTAGCCGGCGGAACGCGGACACCTGCTTGTGTAGCTCAGGGCGCCCAATAGGACGAATCCAGGCCGACGCCTTCCCATCCTGGATGAGAAATACGACGGTCTCCTGGTCCCCAACAAAAAAGGCCAGCAATGCGGCCTGATCTCCCAAATGGATACCAATATCGGACATCGGCAGTGCGCGAACTGCCGTGAGGGATTCGAATTCCAGGTTCGGCTTGGGCGGTTCTTCTCCTTGTGCAGTCGACGGCGGCGCGACCGTCCCATTCTTCGCCACGGTAGCTACTGCGCTGCTCTGGACAACTGCTATTCCTCGCTGGTGTCCTCTAAGGCGAGTTACTTCGTGGTGTGTCAAGCCGGTTCGCTCAACTGCCAATTCGACCTCGGCTTGTTCGCGTCGCTGCTGTTCGTATGCCGAGGACTCGGCCGTTGTACTAAATTGGGGGGGCGTAGACGCAAGAAGATCGACGAAATTGCGCGAACGCGACCTCTCGGCGTATTCAAACGCCGCTGTGACATCCCCCGCTCGCACTAAAAGAGGGATTAGCTGGGCATAAACTCGTTCCTTCTCTTGAAAGAAAGCCAGTCGGGTCGCCTGACGGCCAAGGCCGGCACGTTCCGTCTCAATGATCTCGATTGCACTCTTGTATTGGTCTATGGCGGCTTGATGTGTGCCTAGTCTATCATATGCCTCACCTAGGTCCCGGTGAAACTCCAGGCGTTCATGCTCGTTGAGGAACAGAGGTAGCGCACGGGGGGTGTCGCCGAACAGCCGGACCGTTTCCAAAGATTTGTACCGGGCATATTGAAAAGCCTGGACACCTGCTTCGAGGCTAGGGTTTATGGCATCGACCAACCAAGCTCCAAAAGGGGACCCCAATTGGATCGCACTGGCAGCTAGTTGCCGTGCTTGTGTGGCTTGCATCTGAGCAACCAATTGTGACATGGCTTGTCCACCTTGTGTCACAGATGAGCCCACTATACCCACATAGGCTTGTGCGGCAGATCCGGCGAGTTGCATGCCAAAGGCCAACGCACCTAATCCTCCGGCTAGGGCAGTCTTTGCCCCGGCCTTCGTTTTTTCCCACGCGATGGCTGACTGTACTCGTTCAAACTCTGATTCCAGCATCTTTTGATATATTGCAACTTGTTGAAGCATCTCGGCATACAAGCCGACGCCTTTTTCTATTTGCCCTAACCGCAACAAAACGCTACCCAAACGAAATCGGAGTAGAATAGCAGCGCGTGATCGTCCCGGGCTGCTCTTATCCTCTAGGCGAAGAGCTGTTTCTCCAGCCTCTCCTACTAGCCGAAGCCAGGTCGCCTCATCTATGTACGAGCGCATGCCCCATATTCGGTCGAGAACGAGCAAAGCATTCATCCCCTCAGGAAAGTCGCTTGCCTTTAACGATTCTCGCCACAGCGTCAGTTCCTGTTCAGCGGTTCCGTTATAGTGCACCCGATTTACAACTTCTGTAGAAGGCTTTCGGAGCAACACCTGGTCCAATAGGTGCTTTCTCATTTGGACTCGACGAGCTACCTCTCCAAGGTCTCGACGTGCCACTTCTCCGAGAAATTCCTTTGGGTAGGACGAAGCGGATAAACCGCTTTCATTCACTCCAAATAGGTAGGAGTAGACCTGTCTGTGGAGAGGGAAAAGCGTTCCAGCGAAATGATACGAAGCTGTACAACAATCGATTTCTGAAAGTAACTGCTCTGCCTCCAAATTTGCCCGGTCTGCCAAATCAAACTTTACGAGCTTGGTAGTATAGATATCGGCTACCTCGTCTAACGCGTACAATCGGCACACCCGGCTGGCTTTCGTGTATGCACTCCGCAATGCATTAATTGTTTCGTTGAGTCGCTCGACGTAGCGTTCCAGAAATTGCACGGATTGTGCGGCTCGACTTTCAAATGCGGATTTCATAACGGAGCGAGGATCTGCCATACCTGCGCAGCTAGTTGTTAAAGGTTTCGCCTTCGATTCAGGCACTTCTTGATTCGCCGCGCACCCAACGAGCGTGCAGATTACCCACACTATGCAAAATCGTCCGCGTATCATGAATGACGTCCCACCTCTAAGAGTTCTGCGAGCTTATGAGCTAGCGCATGTCCTAGTTGGGCATATGCCTGAACCACAAGTGAACGCATCGCGTAAAGCTGTGGCTCATATTCGCCGATCCCTGCTCCTGCCTCAATTAGCACGCGCGACTCATTCAAAAATGGAACAGGCACCAGATTTTCCACTATCTGTTCCAAAGGCCCCCGCCACAACACCTTCGTGGTGATCAAATCCACGACGACGAAGTGAAATTTGACGGTGGCGATCACTCTAGTCGATTTTCCTCCGATGGGCTCGCCGCTGTAATCAGCCGGGGCGATGATTTTGGCATCGGCCCTCAATAGCAGTGGCAAAATCGCGAGGCGGTAGCCAGCAGCTTTGGCCTCGGTGAGTGAGCCGACCGCTGAACCGGACAGTCCTGCAAAACGAAGAGACACGAGCAATTGATCACTAGGTGGGAGCACCATATAGCTGGGGCGGAAGAGCCACCCGCTATCGATCTTGCAGACCACCTCATCAGGCAGCGATACCAGGATAGTGTCAGCCCGACAATCGATGGCTGCTTGTACTGGTTCCACAAGGCCTACCGATATTTCCTTCAATTTGGCGAATTTTACAGTTGGTAGATTGAGCGTTGAGGCCTGATATTTTACAGTTGGTAGATTGAGAGTTGAGGGAGTTGTTGAACAGGCGACGAGCAGTGCCAATAAGGTTGGACAGAGGTGAATGGGGATTTTTTTGCCCATTACTTCTTAGCGAGCGCTACATGATGGAAATCCGGAGCGCTGATCTAGCATGGGGCTCGATTCTAGGTCCCGGGTATTTTTTTGGCAAGCAGGGAGATCAGGGAACCTACAATCGTCACCGTAATGCGTGTATTTTCGAAGTAGACGTATTGACTGCCTTGTTTCGGTGGCCAGAGCATTTGAAAAGGTCAACAGGATCCGCCCAATGCAATCAAGATACATAAGCGCCCCTTTTGAAATCGCTCATCAGAAGAAAATTGTCCAGCCTGCCATCTCCTTAATATCTTAGACTCCTCCGATTCTTCAAAAAATATTCCGCTAGTTCCATCTTTTGCGCGTACAATAACGCCGCCAGGCATAGGGACTCTTCCATCCATCGGCACATCGTCCCCCATTAGGGTCTCCCATTAGGTTACTAGCTGCCATTGATCTCGCATCGACCACCACGTGAAAGCCTGGCATATCCACCTCAGCAGCAAGTGCAGCTAACCTTCTTTCCGTTTCAACTCGATCGCTGCCAGCTTTTGCTAGGTTTGATAGCAATTCCCTCATCAAGATCGGACAAACACCCATTGACAAGTAGCTATACAATCCGTATAGTTTTTATATGAACGGTAAGGCTCTCAGAAAACGTCGGAAACAGTTGGGGTTGACCCAGGCCGAACTGGCAGATGCGCTAGGTGTAGCACCTAACACGGTGGCACGTTATGAGAGAGACGAGAGCGGCATACCAGAGCCAGTAGCAAGATTGGTGATGCTGATTCAACCGAAAAGAACGAAGTGACCTATGGCTTGTGTACGGAAGCGGCGTGGCAAGTATGTGGTGGATTGGCGAGACAGGACGGGAGGTCGACGAGCGAATGCCTCACGTCACACTTCCGAGAACACATCGCCCTAGTCCGAGGTTCTGTTCAAGGCACCACCGTTTCCATGAATCATACAATTTCCAAGGAAAGATACATATTACATGCCCAGCGATCCCGCGCAGTTTGCAATTTGCGACAATTGTCTTTTTTCTCGATCGTCTTCTTTTCTGTTCTCCTGGCCGCTAGAGGCCTTGCCCAAGATGCCGGAGCCTGCAGGACCCTCCATCTCCTTATGAGCCGTTCCCTTCCGAGAATCCTCTGCAGGCATGAATGAGCCCACCATACTTGAGAGATTTGCCCGCTGGCAGAACGACACGTTGTCCTGGGAGACCGGCGCCGGCCGCAGTTATTTCCTTCCGGCCGAAGAGATCCTACTGTATGAGTTCTTGCTCAATC
>DAISKX010000252.1:0-5918 GCA_036820725.1 Nitrospiraceae bacterium | reverse complement strand
GGCAGGATCCACCTTATAATATGCAAAGTTGACAAACTGGCGTTTCGGCGCCGTTTCTGGGCTCGACATGCTGACTCCTCCGGCAAAACGTAGGTGAAAAGATCGAGTAAGAAGGGAGTGGTTTCTTTAGCACTTCGAGTTTTGGTTTGTCAACCGAACCGCCCGCACCGTCTCCGAATATTGACAGGCCCGGATTGATCTGATACTTGCTCACGCTGATCCTTTCATAGAAGACACCATGAACCCGTCTGTTCAGACTGCACATGGAGCGCTCTTCTGGGGTTGTTTATTGGCAACGAATCAGGCTGTCGCGATCGAATCGAGCCCCACCCCTGATCAGATTCAAGCGGCGATCCAACGGGGAAAGGAGGCTGCCGAGCAACGGCGCTCACCCGATCAGTTATATACCTCATTCGGATCGACGGACGATCTCAAACCGCGTGGTTTCCTGATGACGAAGCTGGGAGGGGTGCTCGTCATGGCCAGCCACCAGGCACTGCGCGCGCTGACTCCGAGCGAGCAGGATGTGGCGCAGGTGTTGAACAATAAGACCTTACTCGTAAATGTGGTGATCTTCGGCGATCGACCGAGTTTTGCTCTGGATAGTTATGTGGTGCTGGAGCAGGGCGGGCAGACCGTGAAACCTGTCAACGTGCGATTCGATGCCAGGGCAGAGCGAAGTTCGGTGTGGCCGCAAACTCCGGCCTATCGGGCCAAAGTTATCGCGCTATTTGCCTATGCCGATTTCGATCCGCGGGCCAAAACCAAACTGTCGGTCTTCCCCTCAGGCGGCGGAGAAGTCAGTTTCGACCTGGATTTCGCGGCCATCGAGTAAGCCGTGTGAAGCTCGTGAGCAACGCTGCTTCTCAGATGCAGCTCTCCCGTGAAGACCAAAACATCCATATTTGCTGAAACGATCGCCATCGGGTCCGAACTCCTTGTTGGAGGACGGGTGGATACGAATTCCCTCTTCGTATCCGAACAGCTCGCAGGGCTGGGCATTGTCGTCCGGTTCAAGTCGATAGTCGGCGATGAAAAGCCGGATATCGTCAGGGCGATCCGCCTGGCTACCCGACGCGCCGATGTCGTGCTGATGACCGGAGGACTCGGCCCGACCGAGGACGATTATACGAGGGAGGCGGTGGCCTACTCGACCGGTCGGCATCTGAGGCGGAGTCAAGAGGCATTCTACGGGATGAGTGCCCGTCTCGCTCAATGGGGCCGTCTTCCCTCTCGTGCGCAATTGCGACAGGCCATGATACCCGCCGGATCGACGGTGCTCTCCAACTCCGTCGGATCTGCGCCCGGGTTCTCACTCACCTGGAATGGATCCTTTTTGGCGGCGTTGCCGGGCGTTCCCCGGGAGATGGAGCAGATGATGCTGCAGGAAGTCACGCCGCGTTTGCAGGCATGGTTGAGCGATCACCGGGGTCTTCCCCCCACGCCGATTATCCGCCAGGTTTTTCACACCTTTGGTCTTCCGGAATCCGACGTGGATGCCAGGCTCAAGGGGCTGGTGGGCAAAAGGGCAGGCGTCGATCTCGGGTTGCTGGCATCACCGATGGGCGTCCTGATCTCGCTGACCACGAAGGGTGCAGGTTCTCACAAGCGACGCACGATCGCGCGCCGGGTGACAGCGGATAATCCGTTGCAGTCCTTCGCGCAAGAGGTTCGCATGCGCATGGGTGACTGGCTCTTTGCCGAGGGCGCTGACACGTTGGAAGAGGTGGTGGGACGAACACTCTCTACGCAAGGTCTCACCCTGGCGATTGCAGAATCGTGCACCGGCGGCCTCATCAGTCACCGTTTGACACAGGTCCCCGGATCATCCACGTACCTGGATCGTGGGGTGGTGTGTTACAGCAATCGATCCAAGATGGACATGCTGGGCGTGCCCGAGAAAATCCTGGCCAGACATGGGGCGGTCAGCGCAGAAGTCGCGTCGGCAATGGCCAAGGGGATTCGTGAACGCAGCCGTGTCTCCATCGGCCTGAGTGTGACCGGCATCGCCGGTCCGGGTGGGGCCACCGAAACCAAACCGGTTGGGCTCGTATATGTGGGATTGGATACCGGTGCAGGCGGGAGCAAGACGCAAGAGTTCCATTTTCATGGCGACCGTTCGACCATTAAACTTCGTTCCTCACAAGCCGCGCTGGATCTGTTGCGGAGGTGGTTGATCACCAGCGGGCAAGCATGATCCGGTCTTTTCTGGCGAGTGAAGTAGACGAGCACTTATGTCGAGAAGTCGCTCGCCTTCAACAGCTGCTGAAACAGCAATTACCCAATGATCCAGCTCGTCATTCACGCATTCAATGGGTCCAACCTTCCAATATTCATCTGACGCTCAAATTTCTGGGCAATACCGACGAACGGTCGGTTGAGCCTCTACGGGAGGCGATCAGCCATTGTACCGCCGCGCATCACGCGATCCATATCCCGCTCGAACGACTCGGAGTATTTCCGCAAATTCAACAGCCCAGGGTGCTCTGGATAGGACCATCTGAAGAATGGGAACAGGGCGAAGCATCACGACGTCTGACCGCGCTGCATCGAGCAATAGAAGAGTGCTGCCGGTCATTCGGCTTTGCGCCTGAGGGTAGACCCTTGAGTCCGCACCTGACACTCGCACGAATCAAGGACGGGGAGCGTCACGTGGGTCAGGCGTTGGCTCAGACTGGGGTGTTGGATCGGCCGGTGATGACTGGCTCGCTACCCGTCGGGGCCATCGTCCTCATGAAGAGCGAGCTGCGACCGACTGGATCGGTCTACACCAAACTGTGGGAGGTAACGTTGGGTGGGAGATGAACCTGTCAGCTCTGCCGCATCGGCCCGACCGCACTAACCTTCGCATCTGCTTGGCTGTGCAACTTGTTCCATCCCAAGCTTCGCTCGAATGGAACTGCGAACAGTGCTCGCCATCGTCTCCGACGACCGCATCTGCTCAGGAAGTGCGGGGCCCGAGCTCGATGCGGAAGTCGCGAAACCAGGTTCATCTCCCACCCATAGTCGCGATGTAGAAAAATGAATGCGTAATCGGCCGCGCAAGTCGCGTTGCAGGGGCCTCACCTCTCACACATGGATTGTAGTTTGGCAAGACACTACGCAAGCGTTGCAATGCCGTCGAAAGCGATGCTCTTTGTTCCCGTTGAAACTAAAATTATCGCTCCGGCGCTAGTCTTTTTTGTCCATCCCCTCCAGCCGGCAGCTCAAGATGTCCTGGACATTTCTGTTGACAGAACCTCGTTCAATCCGGATATCGTGCTTCACAGTGCTTTCCAATATAGAGGGCTGAGGTTGTCGCCGCATGGAAATCAAAATGGTTCGGGACGCCATATCGCGAGACGAACTCATGGAAATCGCCAAACAGCAATTCGGCGATATGGTCAAAGCCGTCGTGGATGTCGAGCGAGGCATCATGGCGATCGGCGGGGAACTACACTCGGACGAGGAAGCGGCGCTCTTAGACCAAGGGTCTGCGCAACGACACTTATGGGGAATCAATCTCTATCCCGGCAAGCCGCTCAACGAGTGGATCGAGTTTGACTCGATGATCAACGTGCGTCCGTCCGTCGGCAACCGTTCACGATACGTGGAAAGTCCTGAAGTACAGGCGACCATCACGAGGATCGTCAAACGGTTAGTGGGGGCCTAAGGGATGTCGCAGCAGCATGCGAGTTTAGCCGCAGGACGTTGGCAGACGTTGCCGCTAGTGGAACAATTGGCGAATGTCGGCAGCGACGTTGCCCGCGCTCGCCGTTGGGAGAAAACCGATCCGCAACTCTGCGAAAAGGCCTTCGCGCGCGCGCTGGAACTCCTCGATCTCACGATCAGCGATTCTCGCTGGAGAGGTCGCAGGAAAGAACTGACGCGTGTGCGCGAATTGCTGTGTGACGCCATGCTGGGCGGAAAAGAGTATGGGAGCGATCTCGCCAGTCTGGATAGATATTTCTATCCGTTTGCCGTGGCTGCACGAGCCGGCAGGTGAATTCAACCCGTGACGTTAGAAGGAGAACGCTTCCAGAAGTGGTTTCTTGCACTCGAAACCTTAGCTTAATGAGGCAGGACCTCAGGCTAATCCACAGAGTGTTTGGTAGGCGAGCGTTTGAAAGATCTCTGAGAGTAATGGTTGGGTTACTGGTGTTATCGGCAACTTCAAGCTGTACGCCCCCTGTTCGCCTATTTATATACAATCATACTCAGAATAGAATATGGATCGTAGCGAACACCAACCCTGAAGTGATAGAACCAGGAACCCTTAGAGAGATCAGCTGTCAAGCAACAAGCATATTCAGTTGTCGATTGAAGAGGAGCAACTTGATTATGCTATGCCAACAATTCCTATCGATTATCGGTCCACCTTCACTAGTTTTTCAGACGTTCATTTACAGGTCGAGCCCACCGGCGAAATCTATCTCATTAGGCCAAAGGTGACATTGCCAGCAGAGGTTTGAGAGACCAACCAACAGGGTTCCCATTAAGGCCTTCACGCCAAAGAAAAGAGGTGTCCATCTCGGAGGCTCAGGGTTAAGAGGGAGCGGAATGTCGGGTGGAATGCTGGTGACATCTTTTCCTCGGGATGAGCCTCTCAAAGTAGAGGTATCTGTTGTTCCAGCCTTTCTGACCAACTCACCCTCAAAATATTTTCTTCCAGTCTTTTTCAGGACAGACATCCCTCCTCTAGATAGAGTGCCCCGTTCAAGGTGATTGCGTCGATTATCTCCTCAGTGCACACACATGGGAGCGGCTTGTTATGTTGCGGCTTACTCAGGAGGAACACGCAGTGCAGGAAGTCCGTTGGCGTCTCTTGCCATTAGGTCTCACCGTTCACCCTTAACACTTAACGCGCTGAACGGGCTAGGCTTCTCTCTCCTGACTCCGGTATAATCACGCGTTCATAATTGTCTCGCAGCATTGGAAACGAGAATGACCTGTCGCCCGTGTCAGCGATACATTCCGTGGTGCGTTGAATCCTCCGGCCCTCGATACGTATGTGTTCACGACTCTCTTGCGGATAGGGATTGGGCTCGGCGATATTCTGCTTAAAGGAGTGACATGCCTGAAAAAGATGATAAAAAACGCGCTTTAGACTTGGCCCTTGCACAGATCGAAAAGCAATATGGCAAAGGCGCGGTCATGAAGTTGGGCACAGCAGAGGCTGCCGCCGATGTCCCGGCGATTTCGACCGGTTCCCTGGGACTCGACATTGCTCTGGGAATCGGCGGAATTCCACGCGGCCGCGTGGTTGAGATCTTCGGCCCGGAATCATCTGGAAAAACAACCTTGACGCTCCACGCCATTGCCGAGGCTCAAAAAGCCGGAGGCGTGGCGGCATTTATTGATGCCGAACATGCGCTGGATCTTGGCTACGCGCGCAAATTGGGCGTCCAGACAGACGATCTGCTCGTATCGCAACCGGATACCGGGGAACAGGCGCTGGAAATTGCCGAGACTCTGGTCAGAAGCGGCGCAATCGATATCATCGTGGTCGACTCTGTCGCAGCCCTTGTTCCCCGTGCTGAAATCGAAGGGGAGATGGGCGATGCGCATATGGGGTTACAAGCTCGGCTCATGTCTCAGGCCTTGAGAAAATTGACCGCGGCGATCTCGAAGTCGCAGACCACCGTCGTGTTCATCAACCAGATCCGGATGAAATTGGGAGTAATGTTCGGGAATCCGGAAACGACCACGGGCGGAAATGCTTTGAAATTTTACTCCTCCGTGCGACTGGATATTCGCCGCATCGAGTCGATCAAGGAGGGTCAGGACGTCACGGGCAGCCGGGTGCGCGTGAAGGTCGTGAAGAACAAGCTCGCGCCGCCGTTCAAACAAGCCGAGTTCGACGTGATGTTTGCGGAAGGGATTTCGAAGATGGGCGAATTGGTCGATCTAGGGGTGGAGAAGCGCATTTTAGAAAAAGC
>DAISKX010000251.1:0-5931 GCA_036820725.1 Nitrospiraceae bacterium | reverse complement strand
AACCGCAGACCTTGTTGACGGTCACGGCTCCCACGGAGTTCGGTATTCCGGCGCCGATGGCCGCCTGCCGTGCCGGCGCCTGGCCAAGTCCCGCACTGAGGACACATCCCATGAGCACGTCCTCGATCAGATCGCCGGACAACCGGATGCGTTTCATTGCATCCGTAATAGCAAGGCTTCCAAGCCTGGTCGCAGAGACGGAACTGAACCCTCCGTTGAAGCTGCCCATCGGGGTCCGGACCGCACTGACGATGACGGCTCGTGGTCGTAGCATCATGAACACTTCTCCCAGTCACTCTGTTCGAGATGGTTTTTTACTTTCGACATGAATCGATCGGCCGTCGCGCCATCGATCACTCGATGGTCGAACGACAGGCTCAGGTAACACATGGGACGGATGGCGATTGCATCGTTCATCACGACGGCTCGTTTCTGCACCGATCCTACTCCCAGGATGGCGGTCTGCGGCTGATTGATGATCGGCGTGCTGAAGAGGCTTCCGAACCCCCCATGGTTCGTAATGGTAAAGGTCCCCTCCTGGACCTCTTCGGGAGCCAGCCGCTTGGTTCTGGCTCGTTCCGCCAGATCGGTCACTTCATGAGCCAGCTGATTGAGTCCCTTCCGATCGGCATGACGAATGACCGGAACCAGGAGACCTTCTTCGAGCGAGACTGCGATGCCCACATGGATGTCTGTCTTAATCGCGATTCCCTGGTCGCTCCAGGACGCATTCAACATCGGCAGATCTTTCATGGCACGGGTCACCGAGCTGATCACAAAAGGTAGGAAGGTCAGCGATCGTCCCTCGCGAAATTTTGCGATGCCGGAGAAGTCCGCCTCGAAGAACGTGGTCACATGGGCAGCGGTACGACGACTGAGGACCATTCGTTCCGCGATGGTCTTTCGCATTGGGGTCAGCGGCACGATCCCTTCGTGGGGAGTGGGTCGTGAGACAGGATCGGCTTGCGTTTCGCCCGACCTGGCGCCTGACGCTTTGCCCTTTGCAACAATATCGAGTACATCTTTCTTCGTGACTCTTCCCCCGTCACCGGTCCCGACAATTGTGGACAGATCGACGCCCTGTTCTTTTGCCAGCTGCCGAACCGCGGGCGAAAAGTGCTTCTCGCTTTCGGAGCCAGTCTCCATCGGCCGCACGACCACGCCGCCCACACGATTGACCACACCAGCCGCCGGCTCGGCATCCAGCTTCGCTAGAAGCGTCCCCACCGGCACGATCTCCCCCTCAGGCACAAGGATTTCGGTCAGGACTCCAGTGGCCGGTGAGGGAATCTCCAAGGCGACTTTGTCGGTTTCGACCTCGAGGAGTGGCTGGTCACGTTCCACCGCCCCGCCCAGGCCGATCAGCCACTTCACCACCGTCCCTTCGGCGATGCTTTCCCCGAGTTGAGGCATCACGATATCCGTCGCCACATCCACCTCCGTATATCGTCAACCGTCAATCGTCATTCGCAAGGAGGAATCGTCGCGCGCCGGGTTGTCTTTGCCACAATTGACGCATGACCAACTCACGAATGACGAATGACGTTTCAATACGCTGCCAACTTCTTCGCTGCTGCGACCACATCTGCCGCCTTCGGCAAAAAATATTCTTCGAGCGGCGTGCTGAACGGCACCGGCGTATCCGGCGCCGCGACACGCAGAATCGGCCCGTCGAGATGGTTGAAACACTCCTCGCTTAGGAGCGCGGCAATCTCCGCTCCGACGCCGCCCGTCTTATTGTCCTCGTGCAATACGATCGCCTTGCTGGTCTTGCTGACCGATTCAAAAATGGCCTCTTTGTCGAGCGGCATCAGAGATCGCAGGTCCACTACCTCCAGCTCAATGCCTTCTTTCGCCAAGATCTCCGCCGCATCGAGCGCCACGTGGACCATCGCCCCGTAAGTGATGACGGAAATGTCGTTTCCAGGCCGCTTCACGTCCGCCTTGCCGATCGGCACGACCCAATCGCCCTCCGGCAGCACTGCCTTGATTCGTCGATAGAGAAATTTGTGTTCGAAGTACAGGACCGGATTGGGGTCGCGAATCGCCGATATCAGCAACCCTTTGGCGTCATAGGGAGTGCTGGGTGCAACGATCTTCAAGCCCGGCGAATGGAAGAACCATCCCTCGGGGCATTCAGAATGAAAGGGCCCGCCATGCACCCCGCCGCCAAAGGGAGCCCGAATCACCAGCGGCACGGCCGCGCCCCACCGGTAATGGTTCTTTGCGGCGACTTCGGTAATTTGATCGAAGGCGCAGGAAATGAAGTCCGCGAACTGCATTTCGACAACAGGTCGCAACCCCATCATGGCGGCGCCGATGGCGGCGCCCACAAAGCCGGACTCCGAAAGAGGCGTGTCCAACACACGCCACTCGCCGAATTTCTGCAGAAACCCTTCGGTGATCCTGAAGGCTCCGCCATAGATCCCGATGTCCTCGCCCATGAGAAACACCCGCTCGTCACGGCTCATTTCCTCGTCCAAGGCCTGCGAGATCGCTTCGAGATAGGTGACTTCTTTCGAGACAGTTGCGGTCGTCATGGTTGGACTTCCTCCTCTGTAGCGAAGACCCCTTCCAGCACCTCTTTCCCTTCAGGGAGCGGGCTCTCTTCCGCAAATTCTGTCCCGGCCTCGATTTCCTTTTTGGTCCGTTCTCCGACTTCCTGAAAGTACGACTCGTCGCCATGCCCCAGCCGTTTCAAGAGCTGCTCCGCCTTGAGGATCGGATCCTTGGCTTTCCATTCATCAAGCAATTCCTGCGGAACATATTTCGCCGCATCGTGTTCCGAATGACCATGCATCCGCATCGTCTTGAATTCGAGGAAGGTCGGCCCTTCCCCCGCCCTCGCCTTGGCAACTGCCCGCTTGGAAGCCACATAGACGGCTGCCACGTCATTGCCGTCGACGATCTCGCCCGGCATCCCGTACGCTTTGGCTCGTTCGACGACATCCGTAATCGCCATTTGATACCGTAAGGGAGTCGAGTAGGCATATTGGTTGTTGGTGCAGAAGAACACGACTGGAAGCTTGCGTGCCGCCGCAAGGTTCATGGCTTCATGGAAATCGCCGCGACTCGTCCCGCCGTCGCCGGTACCGGCAAACGCGACGCGAGACTCCCCTCGTATCTTGAAGGCCAGCGCGGCGCCGGCCGCAACCGGCATGTTGTCGGCGAGGTGGCTGACAAATCCAATCATTCCGCGCTTGAGATCGCCCATGTGGACATTGCCGTCTTTTCCCTTGGTCGGGCCGGTCCGTTTCCCGAGGTATTGCGCGATGATTTCACCGGGAGTAAATCCGCGGATCAAGAATGCCCCCATGTCCCGGTGAAACGGGGCCACGATATCGTCCGGCTCCAAGGCGGAGGCATAGCCGACGGCAATTGCCTCCATTCCGTGGCTCGTATACACGCCACCGACGATCCGACCCTGTCGGTACAAGTTCGTGATCCGATCTTCTAACGCTCTGGTCAGACGGAGATAGTAGTACATCTGGAGGAGGTCGCTTCGTTTGACGTCATTCGCGACAGCGGCCAGGTCCATGGGCTCCTCCTCTCGGTGAATCAGTTAGAGTTCAGGCAAATCTTTCCATAGGAGCAACGGTATCTTGTCTTGGCACATAGGGCATTCCGAAGGTTCCCATTGAAGCATGTGGAGATCGGCGCTGAAATAGAACGGGTACTTCGCCGTCAGCTCGTCCATCAATGGGAATTGCCCGCTGTCGCGTCTGGCAAACACCATCATGCCCGCCAATTGGCCTCGATGGTCCGTAATGACTGTGCCCAGCTTGTTTACACACATGCCTCGTGTCGTGACATCGTTCAACGAGACAAACCGATCTCCCGTTTGGACCGCCCCCTGGGCGACGTCGGTTCCGATTTTTCCGGTGCCGTGATTGAAGGGCGTCAGGACGATGCGGAGCGGCATGCGATCGGCCAGCAGCTCTCCCACTCTCTGTGCGAGCACCCGTGCATCGGACGACGTCGCCACCATTCCTGTGAGCGGGTTTGTGTGAAACGTCCTGAAGAGCCACTCAGCCATATCGCGTGCGATGAGCGTCACCAACTGCGGGAAACGGGCGATGGACTCAAAACGCAGGAAGGTAGCCGTATGATGACCCGACACCACTTCCACATGGGTGTCGAAGTAGACCGAGCGTGACGTGCGCAGCAATCGATGGATGTCCCAAGCAGATAGTTCACCCGGCGAACTTTCCCGGCATAACCTCTCAAGCTTCGCATCGATCTCCGGGCCTTCGTATAGCTTCCTGTGTCGCTCCACCAGTTCTTGGAGGATGGACATCGAGCATTTCGCGACGGACGGTGCGACCATATGGATGTTCCTTCAACCGGTCTTGGCGATAACGTGTGTCCGCAGAACTCCTATCGGTTGAATCTCCAGCTCGACGATATCCCCCGGCTTGAGATATCGGTCGACTTCCAAGCCGCATCCGCCTCCGACTGTGCCTGAACCTAATAGATCGCCGGGATAGATCATTTCTCCCCGCGAGACGTGTTCAATCATCTGCTCGAACGACCAATGAATGCTCCCGAACCGGCCGCTCGACCAGACTTCTCCATTCACCCGGGCGATCATCCGAAGCGACGCGAGGTCCGGAATTTCGTCGGGCGTGATAATGCAAGGCCCGATGGCGGTGCCGAAATCTTTCCCCTTTGCCGGACCGAGCCGGCAGGCCATCTCCTGGAATTGGATGTCCCTCGCACTGAAGTCGTTCATGATCGTGTAGCCCGCAATGTAGTTCGGGGCATCGCGTTCCGAAACATCGATACCCTTACGGCCAATCACGCAGGCAAGTTCCAATTCATAATCCAGCTTTGTCGTACTGAGTGGCCATGAAAGGTCCTGGTCCGGGCCGATGATAGTTCGATGATTCCCCTTGTAATAAACCGGCGCCTTGTACCATTCGGGAGGAATCGGCTGCCCCCGTTTCTTCGAGGTGGCCGCGATGTGATCCTCGAACGCGATGAAATCGCGCAATGATGGCGGATTGGCGAGGGGAGCCGTCAGCTGCACCTGGCCCCTCTCATATACAATGACCTCACCGTCCGGACCGGTCACGGTGTCCCTACGCTCCACGACATCCTCGAAGGCATGACGGGCAGCAGCCATGGTCGATGCGCCGCCTTCCAGAAACTCCAGCATGGTCGCCGGTACCTGCGCGTCGGCTAACCGCCGCGGTTGCGTTTCCCTCCCATCAGCCAGAACCCGCACATAGGCCATGTTGAGGTCCACGATGCGCTCACCGTGTAACGCACCCATTCTCGTAAAGCGTCCCACGGGAGTCCTGACCAGGAAACTGACCAGTTTCATGCGGTCCTCCAGCTCATCGCGTAGTCCTTCAGTTCGACCGACTCCAATTCCGGCATGACTCTGAACGACCTGCGGGACTCGATCATCACGGCCACTTCCTCGGTCTTTTCCTTGCTGGTGCTGGCGGTGACGGCCTGAGGTTGCGGCCCGTGATGGATCCCCTGGGGATGAAGCGTGAGCATGCCCGGCTGGATGCCGGCTCGGCTGAAAAAGTCTCCGCGGTGATAGAACAGAACCTCGTCATAATCCATGTTCCGATGATAGAACGGGACCCGCAGCGCGTGCGGATCGCTCTCGAGCGGTCTCGGCGCAAACGTCGAAACCAGCAGGCCCCCACCTTGAAACGTCACATGCACGCTCGGCGGCAAATGATAGCGCGCGCTGGTGACGGGTCGAAAATCACGGACATTGAGCTTGGCAACCCAAAGGTCACCTTTCCACCCAGCGACGTCCATCGGATAGAAGGGATAATAGACGCGGGTGTATTCGCCATCCCGCTTGATACGGACCTCCCACTCGCGCGTCTTGGTTGTCTCGTCGAGCGGACCGGTCAGATCCGGACTGGCGAGGACGCCGGGATCGAACAGGGCGTGCTTGCCCAATAG
>DAISKX010000250.1:0-5944 GCA_036820725.1 Nitrospiraceae bacterium | reverse complement strand
ATTCAGGTGAATGCACATGGGCTTCAGGAGGTGAGGGGGAAAATTGGCTCGGCAATACGATGCGTCCGCTTTGGGTCTGTTTGGTTAAATGTTCGGCGATCTCGGGATGAGATATCCTTACGTAACCGACAAGGCCATGCAGAAATCGACGCGACTGAAAATCGTTACCCGAGAAGGCAGAAATCAACGTGAGCGCACGATCAAGCACGTCTGGCGCGGTCTGAGTATCGACAATCTGTTGGGGCTGCTGTTTCAAAAAGGTGTCGTACTCCTTTTTGAGATGCTCAGCAAACACCGGCATGGGAGTTGCCGGCACGTGCAGCGGGCTCAGAGTGCGCCTCAATGCTTGAATAGCTGCAATAACCTCGGCGTCTTGGCCGTCACGCCGGTCATGAAAATAGCTGAAAGTCACGACTTCAATCAGGTTAAAGAGGGCCGCCGCTTTGTCACCTCCGACCTCGTTCAATTGCCGATAGATGTCTCGCCTCACCGGCGCAAACTGCTCGCCGAGCCGCCGCTGCTGATAATCACTGCCGCTGTCTAGATAGGGACAATCGGGAGGGCAGGAAATTCGCGTGACACGATGCTCTCCGCAACATTGACTACAGATCAATCCGCCGAGAGCCGGGCAGGAACGGCGCCCTTTTCGTTGATGACAGTACACACATTTTGTCATTTATTCGTCCGTTCGCTTTTGTCTTGTTTGGGGGGAGCTACGAATCCATAATCCGCGAGCGTTCGTTTCTTGTTCTCGCCCGTCGCACCGCCTGGTGTCTCCAGTCCGTTGACTTCAGCCACATTGGCTTGTTGATACGGTACCAGAATCAAATTATTGACTCGGTCGATGCCGACATCGACGGGCGCCGGCAGAAATTCTGCAATCACCTGGAACTTCTTGTTGGGGTGCATGCGCCAGACCTTACCCTTCGTGAGATCCGACACGTACATGTTGCCCCACCGATCGAAATCGATGCCACTCAGATTCTGAAAGCGTGATGTAAAGAAGGAGTTGCTGACAAGCTCGGTGAGTGCGCCTTCCTGGCTAATGTCCAAGATGCTGCCCTTCTCCCAACTGACGACGATGATGTGGCCTGTCTTGGGATGAACGGCGACGCCCGCGGGACCCGCGAGACGCTCGTCGTGGATGAACACCGACACGGCATGCCGCTGCCTGGTATCGACTTTGTAAATCGTATTGCCCGGCATGTCCGAAATGAAGAGCAGCCCTTGGTCGTTCGCTGCGATATCGATCAGCGACAGCGGTCTGACCGGTAATGGTGTAGGTGTCATGGCAATGGTCATCATGGTCTTGCCGGTATTCTTATCGAACGCACGGAGCGTATCGACATCGGCAACATAGAGCACCTGATCGACGAACGCCATTCCTTTCGGCGCATGCAGCGTCGCCCCCTGTTCCCCTCCGCGGATAAATTTGAATCCCACGATTTCAGCCTGTCCGTTCAATTTCGTGATGAAGCCGTTGTTATCCCGCGCGTCCGGTTCACCGTTGACGTTGGAGATGTAATAACTGTTATTGGCCGGGTCTGCGAGGAAGCTATGCGGAGATTCCAGGCCGTTGATCTGCAGCGCTACGGCCGGCGACAGCATTCCCAATGCCGTCACGAGAGTGTATCCCATGCGCAGCAGAGCCGACTGAAATGATCGGACGAAGAAAGAACGGCCCAAAGTTATACGGGATTCCATTGAAGAAGGTGTCTGCAGAAAGATCGTGATAGGGAGTATCGTAGCCAACGTTCTTCGCGACTGTCAAGAAAGCCTGCGGCGGAGTGCACTGAGTTCAGCTGACGTGGCACCGAGCAATGGATTGGTTGGTAGGAAACTGGACGGACGCCTGAATGAACCGTCTCACCCCTGCAAGTCGAGAGCAGCGTTGACTTGCGCAAAAATGCCCTGGTAAGGTGCGCTTTCCCCATCATAGTTTGATCAGCGGACCCAGGAGGGACTCGTGGCAGCACGACTTATCGATGGAAAGGCGTTAGCGCTCCACGTACGGGAACGTCTCGCCAAGGACTCGGCAGCACTGATGGCCCAGACGGGGGTGCAGCCGGGATTAGCGACGATCATCGTCGGCGACGATCCCGCATCGCATTTGTACGTGAAGAACAAACAAAAGGCTTGTGACGCCGCGGGTATTTACATTGACGATCACAAGCTTCCGGCCAGCACGACGCAATCAGATTTACTGGCCTTGATTGAGAAAAAGAATGCCGATTCAAAAATCCATGGCATTCTTGTCCAGTTGCCATTGCCCAAGCACATTGACAGCAAGGTCATCTTGGATGCCGTGTCACCGCAAAAGGACGCTGACGGATTTCACCCCTACAATTTCGGCCGGTTGGTCGAAGGCCATCCTGTCTTTGAAGCCTGCACGCCGAAAGGCGTGATCAAAATGATTGAATCCACAGGTGTCCCAATCGAGGGCAAACGAGCCGTTGTCCTGGGTCGAAGTAACATCGTGGGTAAACCGCTCGCATTGATGCTGCTCCAGCGGAACGCGACCGTCACCATCTGTCATTCGAAAACCGTCGATCTCTCCGCGGTCTGCCGTGAGGCTGAGTTGTTGTTGGTCGCGATTGGCAGGGCCAAGTTTGTCACAGCGGACATGGTTCGTGAAGGCGCTGTGATCATTGACGTCGGAACCAATCGGTTACCGGATGGAAAGATCGTCGGCGATGTGGACTTCGAGCCAGTCAGTCAGAAGGTCGGCTGGATCAGCCCCGTTCCAGGGGGTGTGGGCCCGATGACGATCGCCATGTTGCTGGACAATACTGTCGAATCTGCTAAGAGAATAGCGGGATGGAAATGAGGATTACACGATGAGTTCCGAGCCGCGACGTCTGAAAGAGGTCCTGGATCGCGGTCAGTTTGCGGTGACGATCGAATACAACCCTCCTAAGGGTACGAACATCACGCATATCGTGGACAGCGCCCGGAGTCTCCTGGGGCGCGTCAATGGCATTAATGTCACGGATAATACGGCTGCGATCGTTCGGGCCGGCTCGTTGCCTGTCAGCCGGATTCTCTATGAGATCGGCCATGATCCTGTCATGCAGTTGACCTGCCGCGATCGAAACCGCATTGCGATGCAATCCGATCTCATGGGAGCGCATATTCTGGGCATCCGGAACATTCTCTGTCTCACGGGAGATTATCCAACCGTCGGCGATCACAAGGACGCCAAGCCCGTGTACGATCTGGATTCGGTGCAGGTCATGCAGCTTGTGAAGGGTCTTAACAACGGTAAAGACTACGCCGGCAACAAACTCGATGGATCAACCCAGTTCATGATCGGCGGCGCCGTCACGCCGGAAGCGGATCCGCTCGGGCCCATGTTGGTAAAATTTGAAATCAAGGTGCGTGCAGGAGTCGAGTTCTTTCAGACGCAAGCCATCTATCATCCTGACCAATTCAATACGTTCATGCAAGGAATTGGACAATTCAAGGTGAAGGTACTTGCGGGCATTCTTCTGCTCCGCAACGCCAAGATGGCGGAGTTCATGAATGCGAACATTCCCGGCGTGTCCGTACCGGACGAGATGATCGCTGAACTGCGCGCGGCGGGAGACAAGCATGCATTGGATGTAGGGGTGGAGATTGCCGTGCGGACGATCAAAGCCGTGCGGCCTTTCTGCCATGGCGTCCATATTATGGCGATCAAGGCCACCGAACGACTCCCGGAGATCCTGACCAAGGCGGAATTGTCCTGATGACCATTCCGGAATTTCAAAAATTCAAACATGACAAAAAGAAACTGCTTGTCGTGACGGCATACGATGCGCTCTTTACCCGTATTGTCGAACAAGCGGGTATCGAGACCATTCTGGTTGGAGATTCGCTCGGAGTCGTCGTGCAGGGCAAATCGAACACCGTCTCCGTCACGATGGACGATATGGTGTATCACACAACACTGGTGGCCGGTGCCGCTGAGCATGCGCTGGTTATCGGAGACATGCCGTTTTTGTCGTATCAAGTCAATCGTGATGACGCCATCCGCAACGCCGGTCGCTTACTTCAGGCGGGGGCTGCGGCAGTTAAATTGGAGGGCGGTGCGGTCGTCGTGGATCGTGTTGCAGCCTTGACCAAGATTGGGATTCCCGTCATGGGGCATCTCGGAATGACACCGCAATCAGTCCATCGGTTCGGCGGTTACAAAGTACAAGGCAAGGAACAGGGGGAGGCGGACACTCTGGTGGAAGATGCGCGAGCATTAGAGGCGGCGGGGGCATTTGCGATTGTCCTCGAAGCGATTCCGGCCGGTGTGGCCAAGAGGGTTACCGAGACTCTGACAATACCGACGATCGGAATTGGAGCCGGCCCTCATTGTGACGGCCAAATCCTCGTTCTTTACGATTTGCTCGGACTTTTCGATGACTTCGTTCCCAAGTTCGTAAAACCCTATGCCCACCTGAAGGCGGATGCCCTCCAGGCTTTGCGTCGCTTCAAGGAAGAAGTAGAACAGAGCAAATTCCCATCTGACTCCGAAAGTTACCGTTAAGATCTGAGGTGCAAGAGAGGTCTCTTTCATGCTCCTTTGACGATTCGAGCATGTTTGGATCCGTTGGATCTCTTCGTCACGATGTTGCGGCAGGTTTCTGGTTCTCCCCTTCCCGCCTTCCCTTATCAGGTAGGTTCAATTGGATGCGAATGTTGTCGCCCTGTGCGATGAAAGCGGGGCTTGCGACGTCTTGTATCAGTTTTCCGACGTTCATTCCCATGAAAGTGAGCGGCGCTTTGCTTAAGCGATCGACCGCCTTGCTTGCTAGTCTCATAGCCGCCGCGTTGTTGCCCATTCGACGCTTGAGCTGGGCAGCCGCCAATTGAATGAGCGCTTGGAAAAAATTACCTTCCGAAGACCTGGGCCCAACCACGTGCCACAGTTTTTCGAATACCTCATGGCTTTCCCACCAAAAGCCAAAATTCAGGAGATCGATGCCATAGCGATACTCATCGGAGTCGTACCACCGGCCGTGTGGGAAAGCGGGATTACCCTCGAATCCTTCTGGGAAACGATTATCTTGCCCTCGTCCAGGTCGCGGTGTTTGTCCGGGGATATACGCGTAGGGTGGAAGAGCTCGATCGGAATAGCGCCGCTGGTGAGAAGGCATTACCGTGTCAGTCACCGTGGCAGCCATTTCGACAGGAACTCTGGAAGACGGCTCGATCTTGGAGACGAACCGCAGTGAGCCTGTTGCCCCACACGCATCCGCTGTCCAAGGCCAGGATATTGTCGGCCAAATGGAGACCAAGAGCCGCCCAATGTCCGCAAACAATGGTGGCGGTATGGCTTCGTCGTCCTGGGATCTGAAACCATGGACTATATCCCGGAGGTGCCTCCGACGGCGGGCCAGAAAACTCCAATGCCATTAATCCTGTTCCTGTGCAGACGCGCAGGCGTGTTAAGACGGTCGCGATTGCCGCCACGCGGGTCGGACCAGCGAGTGTTGGCGTCCATTGAAGATGCCTGTTTGGGTATAAGGCATGTAGCAGGTCTTTATAGGCTGTTCCTCGAAGAATGCTCTCCACTTCTCCGCCGAGTCCTTCGGCCTCATCAATGCTCCACTGGGGCAGCAGTCCAGCATGCACCAGCGTAAAGTCGCGATCACGGTAGAATAATCGTTGGCGGCGTAGCCAGGTGATGAGATCATTCCGGTCGGGGGCATTCAGCACATCTGCGATCGTGTCTTTAGATCGCACGGTGGCAATGCCGGATGCCACAGCGATCAGAAAGAGATCGTGATTGCCTAATACTATCGTGGCGGCTTCTCCCAAACCTTTGACATACCGAAGGACTCGGAGCGACTCCGGCCCTCGATTGACAAGATCCCCGGTGAACCACAAGTGGTCGCGGGAAGGATCAAATCCAATCTGATTCGTCAAACGATCAAGCGCATTGAAGCACCCCTGTACGTCACCGACGGCATAC
>DAISKX010000249.1:0-5957 GCA_036820725.1 Nitrospiraceae bacterium | reverse complement strand
GTGGTCCTGAAGGTTTCTTCTCCACCGTTCCTTCCTCGCCGCCCGGTAGGCGTCGTTCAACGTCTGGGCATCTGGGTGGAGCTTTGCGCGGACCGCTGCGGCAATAGAGGCAGTCACCGTGCTCATTTTATTACCGTCCTTTTGGTTTGCACTATCACCCAATCATCCTGAACCAGTCTTTTACGGAGAGGCGTAACCTTTCTATCTCGTCCTGGGAAATTGGGCAGCAGTGTGCGATTGGTCTGCGTAAGAGATTCAGGTTGCTCATGACGCGTGTGACTGCTCTCTGATTCGTGAAGATTGTCTTAAACAGATCCCAATTCGAGGTAATGATCACGGAAAGTTCACCAAAGTTCGTATAGTCGAGCAGAGCATCTGATCGTTGCGTAATGCCACTCTCAGCCTCGCGCTGAACACGCGTTGCAACTTCCTTGTGTATATCTGTTGGTATCTTACCGTTGTTCCACCAGTCAACTCCTTCCGCCTCCTGCAAGGTCTCCGTGATCAGTTTCCGGATTGACTGCTCTAAGCAGTAGAACAGTTCGTAATGTTGCGACATCTCTGCGGCTTCGGCTCGCACCGTTTGTTCGAACTGAGGGTAGTATGCGACGGTACTCACGTCTTCGGGCGCATGAGTCTCCGGTGGAGATTTACTTGTCAATGGTTTCCCTGCGCATGGTCGACATGTCGCTTGAACTCTCTGCAGGCTGCTCAAACAGGTCGTCCAACGAGGCCGCAACCGATGAAAGCACCGGAAGCGTAGCCTCTGGGCTACGTTGAGGATGGTTTCGAGGTGAGAACGAAGTTGGGGGCCTGTTTCAGCAGCCTGGGCTAGAAGAACGCCATGCTGGCATAAGTGACGGTCGAATTATACTGGTCGGTAATTCCCCGGTCGTATCGTAGTACCTGCCCCTTCTCCGCATCAATCAGGCGAAGTAACGTATAGATCGGCGAAAATCCGGATATCCGCCGCTGATCGCCCTCCTGCTGAATGAATTTCGCGAATTCCTCTGGGTCACGGTTCTCGACATATTTCAACATGGCCATATCCTGCTGCATGCAGCGGTGGAAGGAGAAATCCGTCGGAGGCGCCGCATCCCCGTACCGCATCCCGACATGGGCCAGTTCCGCACCCGCCACCACGCAGTATGGCTTCTGCGCGACGCCCAGGCTTTCCCTTAGCGCACCAACAAATATCTCGATGTCCGCTCTCACGTGTGGGTCCCGCAGGCTATCGGCTGAAAAAGACGACAAAATGGGAACGATCCGGAAGGACTTCTTCGCCTTCAGCACGTGCTGGAGGAACGGGAGTTGGAACTCGATGGCATGCTCATGCACATGGGCCAGTTCTTCATCACAACAGGCAGGAAGGATCTTTTTGAGACGGTCGATCACGTCACGGTCGACCTCTACGACTCCGAACGGTGTTTCAAAATTCTTGTCGGTGAGCGCAAAGAGTTGACCGAGCCCGGAATTGGCCGTTCCTATGACCACGAACGTATCAGGCTGCTCGGCCTCTTCCAACTCCTTGTATGCCCAGGCATAGATCGGGCCGGCCTGCTTGAGATCGTATGTGGGGGCGACAAGACCCTTGATCGGCTTTCCTTGATTCTCAGAGGCTTTCACCTCAGGACCTTCCTTGGATTTGAAAAAGTTTTGGAGTTGAGCCTGGAGTTTCGGACCCTCCGATTCGTAGCTCCTTCCGGCAAACGTCGCGGTACGGTACTGTGCTTGCCGGTAGGTATCGAGGGCGAGTTTTCTCGCCGATTCGGTGCGAGTCCCCTCTAAAAAGAGCTTGTCGTCCAAGTCGGTGACCAGTTGTTCGACTTTGTTCGGCAAGAGGAATTCACCAAACCGTTTCAAGTACAGCGCTCCAATTTCCGGAAGCGAATGATCCCCGTCGAAATGTTGGACGATGAAAAAGTAGTTCATCGGGAGAACGAGTTTTTCCTGACTCAGGCCTGTCGGGTCCCACAGGACCATAAACTGGTCTTCCCCCTGCTTGATCGGGGAGTATTGAAGGTTGCGCAGAACGGGGAACTGTTTCGGGTCTTTGTGTGTCATGGTGGCGGAAGGAGTCATAGCAAGGGACATTCTAACGAAGGACTAGGCGAACCTGCAACTCTAACAGGGGCTGTGGTTCGAAGGTTCACACGTGCCTGACGGGAGCTCGCATCTCGTGAAGCGTATCTCAAAGGGTGGTAAGAGCATATGGCCGACATGGTGCAAACACTCCACGTCTCTTTGTTCGTGCTATGAGCTATACGCCATCAGCTATCTGCCCTTATTCGCACGCTTCACGAGCGGTCGGGAGAAGATCTGCGGATGCGGCGTTCCAGAATGATCAGTGTAGCGATGACCAGGGCGAGGAGCCATAGAGTCGGGCTGCCGTAGGAAGATCCGGAAAACTCGATCAGGTCCGTCAAGCGTCCGATGAGGAGGGACATTCTGGCCATGACCGTATAGCCGAATGCCGCGCCGAACGAGATCATCAGAAACATGATGCCGGCGCGTGCCACCAGTTTTCCCGGTCCCGTATGTTCCACCGAGAAGAAGAAATAAAAAAGCACCGACACCACGCCGAACAAAATGATAATAGCGTTCAGATTGCTGGCAGGGCTCCACAGGTCAAAAGAGAACGTCACTCCGCCGCTTGGGGCTATGGCCATGAGGGGGCGAACCGTGTCCTCGATTTGTTTGAGAATAAAGGAGGAGATCGTCCGGGGAATGGCAAGGCCCGCCCCGACACCGACGATAAAGGCGAACGCATAGCGCGACAGCCATGCGGCTCTCGGCACGTACCGCGCGAGCATCAAGGTGCCGATCGCGACGGGGATCAGCAGCGACCATTCGCCCTTGTCGAGAATCGGGCGAACGATGAGGGTCAGGATGACGCTATCATACGTTTTCACGATCGTGTAGCCGAGGGAAACGCCGACGTACAGATGCTCGGCGATCTTGAAGAGCGGATTGTCCTTATAAAGAAACGAGAAGATGAACAGGGTCAGGCCGGTTGCGACCCAGGCGCCGAGCACAACTTCGAAGGACATGGTCGTTGCCTTTATCGACCCTGCGGTACGCCGGATCGGCGCAGCCTCAGATAAAAAATATTGCAGATGATCACTAAGACGATAATCGCGAGGTGCGTGGCCGATTGGGCGTCCATCCCGGCGATGGCTCGTCCCTTCTGTCCCACCAGCCCTTCATATTCAGCCGCACCGCGAAGACCTCCGATCAAGCCGTTGACCTGGCCGCTGCGAAGCAACGGATAGAGTCCCGGCGCAATGACTCCGGTGCAGCCGCCGCCCAATTCAAACTTGTACTTATCCTTGCCGAAGACATACCAGGCCTCGACCCCCGGGTTGCCTGCCGCCAGGCTCACCGCGTAATTGACGTCGCGCAGGTTATTGACGCCGGCCAGTACCGGCAGGCCCTTGGTGGGTTTGCCGCCGTAATCGGCCGGAAATGCGTTGTAGAGATCCTGTCCCATGTTCACGATGACGGCGGATCCACCGGGACTCCATCCCAGGAAGACGTAATCTTTCCCGCTGGTTTTTCCGGCTTCCTTCGCGATCTGCGTAATGATCTGGTCGGCGAGACCGGTCCCTGACACCCAGAGTGTCATCGCCATGACCCGCAGATTTTTTCGGAAGGCATGCCGAAGGATGGCGATGGCCTGAGGGTGCAGCTCCGGCTTGGAGGCCGGATCGAAATCCATCGAGAGCAGAAAGACCGATCCTTCGGGCAACCCTTCAATATAGTCGTAGACACCCCGTACCTCTTGAGAGATGTTGATGGGCAGGCCGACGGGGAACAGCAAAGGGAGAAGCGTACACACGCCGATCACCAGAAAGATGATCCGCCGGTCGATCTGCAACATGCGCTGCGCGAAGGTCATGGTTGCTCGTCACTCGTCATTCGTGAAACGTCATTCGCGTTTGAACGCAAGTCTTGATTTTGCTGGTCACGATTTCCTGTTACTCAACAGATCATCGGATCGTCAGATGCGCTGGTCGATTCACGTTACTCCCGCCCGCCGCCCAAATAGGAGCGTTCGACGCCGAAGATAATTTTGAAAGACAACGCGATGGCGCCGAGGCTGACTCCAATCAGGATCGCGCGGCGGACGGCAGCATTCAGAACGTTCAAAATCCAGCCTGACAGATCTCCGCTGATGGGTAGGATATACTCCCCCAACGGCACGCGGCCCATCATCACAATAACGGCGGCGGCCAGCAGCACGGCCGCTTCGCGACTCCTGGCGCGGAAAGAACGGTACGCGGCAGACGCAATGAAGAATGCTAGAATGGCAAACATGGTCCCTTGTAATGGGACGAGTGTGTACGAATAGATCCAGCCAAATGCCGTGGCGGCTCCATCGATGGTTTCTTTGCCGCCATTCCACAAGCCCACGCCAACGGTGACCACGATTCCAGCGTACAGCACGAGGCTATATCCCCAGCCCGGTTCCTTCCGCCGGATCTTGGCGGCATGGAGTTGGAACAGGCTCGTAATGCCTAAGACCAAGGCGAAGCCGCCGATTATCTGCAGCCATTTGGTGACGGAGGTGAGGAGCTGTTCCGACGCCGGGTGCGGGACATAATACTGAGCCGCAAACACGAGCCCGGTGATCATGGTGATCAGCAGCGGGAGCTGCCGGCGGAGAAAAATCATTTGAAGTCCTTAAAGAGATCGAGCATCAGACGCGGCCATTCTGCCCCCGTGACCACCCCGATTGTCGCGAGCACGGTTCCTAGCCCGATCACCATGAGAATGAACGCCTTTCCTAAATCCTGACCACGAAGCGTGCCCATCTGAATCGGTTCTTTCGACAGATAGGCGCTGGCGGCGTACAGTTCTTCCCCGATCAAGGTGTAATCGCAGGTCGTCACAAAGAACGGAAGTTGATGATCGGAATCGGTGCCTGCGATTTGAATGGCGCCCGTGCTGGCGCCCGTCTCCGTCAGGAGCAACGATTCGGCGAAGTACGACCCCATGAAAAAATTGGCGGCCGGTTTTCGCCGCAGCATGATCCCGTCGACCGCCGCCGTGTAACTGAATTGATCGCTGGTGATAAAAAAATTGGCATCTTCCTTGAACAGATCCGGTTTTCCCGCTTCCAGATAGGCCTGCTTCGTAATTTCCTGGCAGACCGCCATCGTGATCGGTTCGCGATGGGGCACGAGCAATTCCGTTTCATACGACGCCGCACGTTTGGCCACGCGGCCCAGAATGACGGCTGCCGCAATGGTCGACGGGTCGCTCATATCGTGCGCGCCGGTCATATACAGCACCGGCTTGCCGAGTTCGGTTGCACGGCCGATCGCCTCGTCGACGGCGTCGAGACCGGGAATCCGGCGCAGGAACAGGTCTTTTCGTTTGGCCTGGTTGATCGCGTAGAACACCACGGCTCCGAACAGGAGCGCGAGAACGAGATTGTTGAGTTGATTGAGATTCAGCCAGTTCGGCGCCGGGCTGGCCTGAGCCGGCGCCGACGGGACACGGTCCGTTGCCGAGACGGCGGCCACCATGACGACATAGGAATGTCCGTTCTTGAGCCCGATGCCCTTCCCGTTCTTGATGATGAACAGGTGATCGTCTTTGCTGCCCGGCCTGATCCACCAGGCTAACTTGGCGTCACGGACGTAGTGGGAGTTGGATGGAAATTCCGCCACCGTCTTCAACGCGCCTGGATCGGCAGCAGCCGTCCCTTCGCCGAGCAAAACGTGATACTTCACCGCCGGTCCGTCGGATGCCGCAGGGGCCCAGACGACCGTCAGGCTCTCTCCCCCGTCGCTGGGTGTGTCGAACACCTGTACCTGTCCGGGAGCAGCCAGCGGACCTTCGGCCCACGCGTGATCTGTCACGCATAGCCCGTAGATCAATTGAACGACCGATAGGGTGAGGATGGAAACGTGCCGCAATCGCACCTGCATCCTGCTATGCTCCTTCAATCA
>DAISKX010000248.1:0-5963 GCA_036820725.1 Nitrospiraceae bacterium | reverse complement strand
GAGGTCGGTTCGGGCAAGAACGGCCTCCCTATAAGGATGACCCTCGCGAGTCAGATCTTCGACCTGGGCCATGAGATCCTTGAGTTTGTCGATACCGCGATTGATATCGTCAACCGCGGTTGCTTTTGCCCGGCTTTTCGGCTGTTCGCTCGATTTTGCTCTGGCCATAGTCGTCTAGGTCGTCGCAGGAAAGTCTAGCTAAGAGATCAGCACCTAGCAAGAAATCCACTGATTTCAAGCAGGCTAAGTGTTCATCCAAACCATTCAACGTCGGTTTTGGTTGATATGGTCGATTTTTCCGGGTCAAGCACGGAAGGAGGACCGTTTAAGACCTGCCGAACCATGGCGTGTAAGATTTCGGTGTTGATAGGCTTCTGAAGGAACAGCAAATTGTTGCGGATGAGTCCTCGAGGCAGCAATTCCTGCTCATGGCTCGTGGACATCAACATGACACGGAGTTCTTTTCCTGAGGCGAGAAGTCGATCCACAAGTTCCACCCCGTTCACCCGTGGAAAGGGATTGTTTTCGACCGATAACTGAAATCCAGGTGGTGGAAGTATGATATCGGTAAGCACGAGATGAATGGGACCGTCGTGTTCGGCAAACAGTTTGAATGCTTCCGAACTGCCGGTGGCCTGCAAAACCGTATAGCCTTCAGCACTGAGCTTCTTCCGACACACGAGCAGCGTGGCGGGGTCATCATCGACGACGAGAATGGTGGCTGCATTCTTGTCGGTTTGTTCGGATCTGGGATGTGTCATGGGGACTCCATTCAGCGCCGGACGTTACGCCGACCGCGAGCTTTTCTTCGTGGTATGGACGAATAAGTCAGAGAGAAGACGCATGTGGTGCTAGTTTGTCTGCCGGGCGTACTTGAGCCGTTCATATTCTCGTTGCGCGCAATTGAGCCGCTGCTGCACCATCGACTCGTATTGAGGGTTTGGAAAGCGGACCGCGCAATACAGTTCGGCCTGTTGCCGGTACTCGTGATCCTGACGCTCCTCGAGTTCACGCAAGCGGTCGGTCAGGTCGATGGCTGGCAATTCTTGCGCAGGCGTCATCTTTTTTTCCGGCATCCGTGCGGCCGACAGATCTGCAGAGCGTGAATGCGGTTCGTTGAGTCTCCAGTGCGTGAGGATATCGTCTTGATCCAGCGTCAGTATCATTCCGAATTGGGGATATTCCCAGCGCGCCTCTCCACTTTCTGGATTCATCCACACGGAACGGGGTTGACCATATCGTTGCCAAATTTCCTCGCGCAGCATTCCCACGCGAGGGGTGAGGTTCCGGATTACTTTCCTTTGAGTTTCAATTGGAGAAATGTCACGGCCAAAGTCGATGCCAGGTCGGCGGGCTAAGGACTCCAGGGCTGCACGAGGGGCACGTAACAGGCGCCACACAGTCACGGAATCGGACGCACAATCAGAAGACCGGTTCTCTTCAAAAATCATCTGTGTGTCGATGGGAAATCCGCCTACCTCGTTGACATGAGCAAAGTTTTTTATCTCCTGCAGCGCCGATCCATATGCGCGTTGGCGTCCCTCCTCGGAATTGGGGGCGCATGAGGCACGGCCGGTAAAGAAGACATCGTCCCCGAAATGGAAAACCGCTTGTTCAGTCCAAAATGGGCGGGTATCCGGGTTGCTGGCACTGCCCGTTACGGGGAACAAGATGATCAGAACGAGGAATGAATTGGGCAACGACATGATGCAGGGTGTCGACACAGTTATCCTTTTCACTACGATCCATCCTGAGGACTGAAATCAGTATAGCGTGGGTCATGTCAAAAGCGACTAAAGAGCGTTTTCCATCCCACCCCAGGAACTTGACGGGAATACGAGGAAGATTGATCGACCTGAAGCGGTATAGGTGAGGATGTGGGAATTGAATGACGTAGAAAAGGAGGCAGGCGCGCCGGCGCACTAGTAGCCGCTTGGTAGGCCCTGAACGGTGGGAGAATTGGGGGTTGCCGTCTGAGCAGGATTTTTGGGAATAGGATCTTGCGCCATGATCCCTGATCCAACTGGGCACACACTCTCCGGACTGGACGCACCAGGATTTCGCAATCCCCACGCCGTGGCCAGAGCATGGCAAGACAACTGGCTAATCCCTTCCTCCAGATTGCTGAACCGCTCGACGGACTGAGCTCTTCCGCTCCATTCGATTTCCCCGGTGTTGACGTCGACCGCGCGCAGAGAGATGGTTCCTGAATAGACTTTCATGTTACGCGGGAGCAGGTAGTCCCTTCCAAGCACTTCCCAAGAACCCACCTCTGCGTTAGCAAAAATGACCAGCCGTGCTCCGACGAGTTTGGCCGTCCGCAGCACATCGGTTTCCACATATTGATAACCGCTGATAGAGACTTTTTGATCCGCCGCCGCCTGCATCAGTTTAGTTTGATCCACCACAAGAATGCCCTTCTTGAGGAGCCACGTGCTCACGCTTTGTACGGTATCAGGACGGGAGCCCCATACGACTGCGCGTGTATATGCTGTAGGAAGCTTGGAGTGATATCCATCGGTCACGGGCGTTTCTAGCGATGAATAACTCTTACATCCCCAAGCCTGAAGGGCAATTAATAATGTACAACTTAGAGCGAAACGAGCGAACGTCGGAAGAGCCATTCCCCGGGCAATGTGTCTACTCAGGTTGTACGGGGAGTGCGGCATCGGCAGACTTTCTCTAGAGGTGAGGAGCGAATAACAAGCGAGAAAATACTCTATATTGAGGTGTGGGCGCAAGGCCCCCCTCAGTATATTGATCCAGTGGTAGATGTCGAGGGGTCTTTCTTAGGGATCCAATGGGCCTCCCGGCGGCACGTGCGGATACATGTTCGTGGTTCTGCCGGGACGGATCACACTATGGTGCACATCCAGCAATGTTCCTACAGGAATGGCTGAGGCCATGAGCCGGAATCATCGATTGAAGGTCCAATCGTTGAAGAATCCCATTTGTTAGAGAGAGTTGGATGTAATCTTTCACAAATAGGTAAGCCGGAACGATTGAATGCAGTCTAGGCTGGCGTTCCCGCCTCGGTTCTCTGATAGAAGTAGAGAAAGAAGTTGGAGAAGGCTCGATCCTCTAAAAAGAGTCGAACGGCACCGGTAGACTGCTCCATGAGAATAGCCCATTCGGCGACCTGTATTGCTAGTGCATCAGATTCCAAGATTATGACTTTTGAACAGGCCCACCGCTGGACTTGACAAAATGATTCTCAAGGTGATTAACGAATGGGCGGATGTAAACACATATTCCTGCCCGCCGCGAAACATGAGTTGCACCCCCAACGGCGCTGTCATGCCTTCATGCCTACAGTATAAAGCATTTCCAATGAATAAGGCCGCCCTTGCGGTCATGCGCTGTTAGGGAGGCCATAGTCATAGATTTGCCACACGTGTATATGGGGCAGCGTGGGGTGGGGGAATTCTTGGTCTGAGCATTCATTGAAGACGTGTCTGGTGACTGAAGCGAAGAGTTCATGACATGCATAGTTTTACTCCGAACATCCTAAGGCGCCAGCGACTGTCTTCCGGTCTCCGTGTGTTGAGCATATCAAAAGTTTACGATTCCGCCATGAATCACAGAAACAGATTCAAGGTAATTGGCGAGGGATCATATGGCGTGAAAAGGTAAGATGAGCGAAGCAATATAGGTATCACTAGCGATAGTAGGAGCGATACAAATGATCATAAGGAGAATAACGATTCAGACGTCTATCGAGGGAGAAGCAATCTCCTTCGGAGAATAAGATGCCGACCCATCTGCCAGGCGGTGAAGAGAGTGTTTGAGTAGGAATTTCACACTTCCAATCACATCCTTAAGACCTTTGCTCCATTGCTGCTACTGTAAGCTTCCCCGTCAAGGAGACAGTTTCAATGGAGAATTTCCGGCGGTTTGTTGGATGCTGAACAGGGTCGGTGGCACTCGCCCTAGGGCGTCATGGGGCCGTTCCTCATTGTACTCCTGCATCCACTGCGCACTGATGGCGCGCACCTGATCGAGCGACTCGAAGACATACGCATCAAGCACTTCATGTCGCACCGTCCGATTGAACCGTTCAATGAAGGCATTCTGATTGGGCTTGCCCGGTTGAATAAACCGGAGGGCGATCCCACGATCCGCACACCAGATCGCAAAGCGGTCGGCGAGGAATTCCGGGCCATTGTCGAGCCGAATGGCCTGCGGCTGACCACGCCAGGCGGTCACTTGCTCCAGCACCCGGATCACTCGCTCCGCAGGCAACGAGGTATCAACTTCGATCGCTAAGACTTCTCGTACCCCTTCATCCAGAATATTGAGGGTCCGGAATCGTCGCCCGCCGTATCACGTATCGCTCATGAAATCCACGGCCCACACCGCGTTCGGTTGCGGAATGACGACGAGCGGTTGGCGGAGCCGGAGCGGCAGCCGCTTCTTGATCCGTCGCGGGAGGTTGAGCCGGAGCTGGCAATACACCCGCCACAGCCGCTTATCGTCTAATCGCCTGTCAACCGTCATGCCGTTGCGCGACACCCTCCTGGCTCGTTGTCGTCTTCGAGGTCGCGTCAGCGCCTCACCATGCTGCCAGAGAATGCATGAACCTCCCGATGTGATTCACACGGTCATGACCTCGTCATGCCGTAAAGCGAGTCCCGGGATGATTCAGGCATCGACCAGGAGCTTGTCTGCAACGCACTCCCTCACCAGTCTTGTCTGCGTGTATCACGCGCTGCCTGGCGTGGAACGAAACTGTGTTTCGGTGACCCAGAGGTGATGTAACAGCACCGCCAGCTTTCGGGCGACGGCCACACGTGCCTTCTGTAATCCGATCCGCTGGAACAAGGCGAATACCCCACGTTTTGAGAGCAGAGGGTTGTTTGATCCGGCCCAGGACCACGGCCGCGGCTTCAAAAAGCATACTGCGCACGAGTCGATCGCCGCATTTCGAAATGGGGCCTGGACGGTCCACCTCCCCGGATTGATAACGGCGCGGCGTGAGCCCCAGATAGGCCCCGACATCCGTAGAGTGTTTGAAGCGCGCGGGATTGTCCACCATCGTGGTATAGGCCACGGCCGTGAGCGAGCCGACGCCAGGCACCGACATCAGTCGCCGACACACCGCGGATGTTCTGGCCACACGATCAATCTCACGATCGAACTGCTTCAACTCCTGGGAAGCCTGTTGCCACAGAGTTAGGAGGGAGGTGATCACGAGACGGATGGGGCCGACCTGTGGAAGCCCAGCCTTCACGAGTTGTTCAAAACGTTTACCGCGCCCAGGTGCCAGCACCAGACCAAAGGTTTTGAGCAGTCCGCGAATTTGGTTCGAGAGAGTCGTGCGCGTCGCAACGAGTTGGGCACGCACGCGTAATAAAACACGGAAGGTATGGCTCTCCAGGCTCTTGACCTCGACGGCCCGATACCACCCCATCCGGACCAGTTGAGCAAGACCCGCCGCATCATTGCGATCGGTTTTGTTGAGTTGGAGCGAGAGGGCGGCCTGGGCATGGCGGGCATGAAGACAGACGACCGGGAAGCCCGCGTCCCGCAGCGCGTGCCAGTGCCACACCGCGAGGGGCCCCGTTTCCATCGCGATGGTGACCGCCTCTGGTGCTCGCTGCCTCAAGAGCCGACCAATGGCCTCTGGTGTGGAGCGGCAGGTCCCTTCCCACCTCGTCTGGCCGGTTTCGTCGATCACACATACCGCCGTCTCCGCTTGCGACACATCCAGTCCCACATACTGTTTCATCGCATCCTCCTTGGTTGTGAGAAGGACTCATTGTAGAACCTCCTCGCGATTACAGCATGTGATTATCAAGATGCGCCGACGCGCGCCAGCTGAAGTCATCGAACCCTATCGTCGCCGTTATCACGCGCCGGAAGGCCATCGCCTTCGAGATCGACTCGCACAATGGGCTGCGACCGTGCGACGGACTTTGAATACTGATCCGCCGATGCCCGACGGCATTGCAGATAGGGATGCG
>DAISKX010000247.1:0-5987 GCA_036820725.1 Nitrospiraceae bacterium | reverse complement strand
GAGTCAGTGAGTCGGCTGTGTCTTGGGACACCTCATCTGATTCAGGCTTTCGGATCATCGGGGCGTCCTGCGATTGGAGTACGCGCCGTTATAAATATGGGCCTCAGGGCGGTGTCCCTGGTGTGATGGGATTTCCAGCGTGAGGTGAAACCTGACCCACTGAATTCATGACATCGGAGGCGGGATCTGCGTGGTTGCCCTCCGGAAGAGGCGCTTCTTGCGCGACTGGTTCGTTCTGATCTTTTTCAAGAACCATGATTTCCACTCGTCGATTCTTGGCTCGTCCTTCGGGAGTGTCATTCGCGGTCACCGGGCGGGAATCGGCGAATCCGGTTGCGGACAAATGTTGAGCCGGAACTCCATGTAACTCGGTGAAGATCCGGACCACCATCACTGCACGACTTGCTGATAGCTCCCAATTCGACGGGAACTGCGCTGTCCGGATCGGTACGTTGTCGGTATGTCCGAGGACCCTGACCTGACGGTTCATCTCAGTGAGGACTTCAGCCAATGCTTTTAAAAAACCGATTGCCTCAGGACGAACCGTTGCTTCCCCGCTCTTGAACAGAATCCATTCAGGAAGTGAAATGACGATGGTTCCATTCCCATGCTCAATGACCTTGACATCCTGCATATCGAGTTTGAGGTCCGGCTGGATCTGTTTGAGGATTCCTCTGATTCGACGTATGGCGGGCTCAGTCGCCGGTGCTAAGTCTGGATTGATCAATTTCGGTTTCGCATTGCCGATGTTGAAAGGAATGCGGCTTCCCGGGGCACTCGCCACAGGGTTTAGGGCGGCCTTGATCGATTCGCTCACGGTCCGATATTTTCCTTCATTCACTGAGGAGACAGAATACATCACCACAAAAAAGGCAAAGAGCAATGTGATGAAGTCCGCATAGGACACCAGCCACCGTTCATGGTTCTCATGTTCTTCGTGCTTCTTCTTCGCCATGGCCTAAAGACCGTCAGTCGCCATACGTCATTCGTTACCCGTGGACCGCATCTTCCGGTTGACGGTTGACCATTGACGTATGACCTCTCACTTCTTCTCGTTCTTGGCCCGCTCATGGGGAGGGAGAAAACCCTCGAGCTTTTCCTGCAACAGTCTTGGATTTTCACCCTGTGCGAGGCCGACGAGGCCCATGATGACCATGTTTCTCGAGCCGGCCTCTTCCTTGACCTTCAGCTTCATCTTGTTGGCAAGCGGCAGAAAGAATAAATTGGCAGCGCCTACTCCATAGACGGTTGCGACGAACGCCACAGCGATACCACTCCCCAGTTTTGAAGGATCCGCGAGGTTCTCCATCACATGAATCAGACCGAGGACCGCCCCGAGGATGCCGACGGTCGGGGCATATCCACCTGCCGCCTCCCAGACTTTGGCGGCAAGGATTCCCTCCTCCTCGTGATGTTCGACTTCGATTTCAAGGATTTCATGGACAACCTTCGGATCCGTGCCATCGACGATCAGTTGAACCCCCTTACGGAAGAACGGATCGGGAATGTCTTTCAGTCTTGCCTCCAACGCGAGGAGCCCCTGCTTGCGAGAAACGTTGGCCAGATCCAAGATGGTTGTAATCGTCCCTTTGGCATCGTGGTGGGAATTGGTAATGGCTAACGACAGCGAACGCACCGCCTTCAAGACAACGGATAGGGGATTTTGCACACACACAGCTCCGATCGTTCCGCCCATCACAATGATGAACGCAGTCAACTGTAAGATGGAGCTGAGGTGACCACCTTCCAGCGCCTGCCCTCCCACAATTGATCCGATAGCAAGGACAACGCCTATTATGGTGGCAATATCCATTGACTACACCTTAAGAATCATAATCTTATGCAATCTAGCGAAATCAATGCATCAGCATTAATCCACGCGCTTGCGAATCCGAGAGCCAGTCTGATACCGTGTCATCCACACGACGGAGGGATGGCTGTGGGCGCAGTGGATAATCTTATGCTGGATGCCAAACAGGCCATCCTCGATGAGCAACACCGAAGGTTTCGAGCGCTCCAGCAGGAAGGGCGCTGGTCTGAAGCGATGAAGCAGTTCCACGTCACGTTGGGCTGTGCGTCTGATCTGCTGAACGAATCGCTGCAATTGCTTCAACGTGTACTTGATAAACGCCGTCCGCCTGAACCACCTGCGTCCGCCTCTCCAGCCGGATAAGCCGGGCTAGGCTGCCTCGCTCTTCATCAGAAGCCGATTCAGATCGAGCACAATCAACAGCCGGTCGTCGATTCGTCCGACACCCTGCGTGAATTCTGCTCCGGCGGAAGACCCGACGTTTGGTGGCGGCTCGATGGCGGTTTTGGGGACTCGCAATACCTCCACAACCGAATCTACGATGAATCCGACCAGTTTCGCCTGGACAGACACCACGACGATTCGGGTCTGCATGGTCTGATTGCTGGTGGCGAGTCCAAATCGTCTCCGCAAATCCAGCACAGGAATAATACGGCCGCGCAGGTTGATCACGCCCTCAACGAAAGGCGGGGTCTTGGGAACCCGTGTGACTTCAACCAAGCGGTTGATTTCCTGGACGCTCAAGACGTCGACGGCGAACTCCTCCTGACCGATCCGGCAGATCACGAACTGACAGAGATCGTCACCCGCCGGACCGGCGCTCTGGTCGATTGTTTGTGAACCAACCGAGCACCGAGGTTGTGTGGCTTGCTGTTCTACGACAGTCATAAGTAGTTACCTTCTTGGTTCACGATCAGATCTTGAACTCACCGACGATGTTTTGGAGTTCCACGGCCAACTGGCTCAAATCCTGGCTGGCCTTTGCTGATTCATGAGCTCCTGAGGCCGAATCCTTGGTCACCTTTGCGACGTTTTCAATGTCGCTGGCGATCTGCTGAGTCGCCACGGACTGTTGTTCGGAAGCGACGGCGATCTGGCGGATCATATCAGCGCTCTCGGATACCATCAGAACAATCTGTGACAGCGCGTCTCCGGTTTTGTTCACCAGCTCGACACCTGCAGATACCTTCTGCGTACCTTGCTGCATCGAATCCACGGCGCCTCGCGTATCCTGTTGAATCTGGCGAATCATGTCGCCGATTTCTTTGGTGGCTTTCGTGGTCCGTTCCGCGAGCTTGCGGACTTCGTCGGCTACGACCGCAAATCCACGGCCCTGTTCGCCTGCACGGGCCGCTTCGATTGCGGCGTTGAGAGCCAAGAGATTGGTTTGATCGGCGATGTCCTCGATCGTCCGGACGATTTCTCCGATTTGATCGGAGGACTTACCCAATTCTGCGATGATGGTCGCCGAATTCGAAACGGCTTCCGACAAATGCTGCATGCCGGAGATCGTATTCGAGACGACGGCTCCCCCATCTTTCGCGGTCTTTACCGTATCCTGAGCCAGGCTGGCGGCCTTGCCGGAGTTTTGCGCCACCTGCCCGACTGTTGCGTTCATTTCTTCTACCGCTGCGGCAGTTTGGGAGGCACGGGACGTCAACGTTTCGGTCCCCTTTGATATCTCCTCTGCAGTGGCCGACAGCTCGACCGATGCGGAGGCGACCTTGTCCGTGACGTGCGCCACTTTCTTGATCATCTTTTGAAGTTTCTCGATGAACTCGTTGAAGTAGCCACCCAGATGGGCAATCTCATCGGTTCCGTTGATCGGCACCCGCTTTGTGAGATCACCCTCGCCCTTCGCAATGTCCTTGGAGATATCAGACATTTGCGCCAAGGGCTTGAGGACGACGTTGCGCAACATCATATAGGTCACGATCACGATTATCGCGACGACCCCGAAAATCAACCCTCCGCTCTGCCACATCGAGCGGCTTGAAAGCGCGGTGGCTTCGGCCATGGGTAATGAGACCGTCAGCATGCCCAGCGTATCGCCGACTTGAGCACTGGTATGGCAACCGATGCACGCTGCTGCGACTGCTTTATCAACAACGGCTCGACGGAACGTTTGAACGCCATTCACGTCGTCACGACGGGCATAGCTCTCGCTCCCGCTCATGATGGCCTTCATGGCTTCGTTTTCGAACATGTCCTTGGGCGTGTTGACCGGGTTGATCGGGTTTTGGCTGACCAATCTGGCGCCGTACAAACCGCTCTTCGTAGCCTCTTCGCCCATCTCGCGGACGGCTGTCGCCGGTATGGGGATGGCATCGGGGCTGTTCATATGGTCTTTTGACACCTGGACATCCGCCCCGGCTTTGGACTTCTTGATTTTGGCCACGTAGTTTTGCGCGATATAGGCACGGCTGATCAGGATCTGCTGCGACAGAACCTTCGCGCGATTCGTCAACATCATGTCCATCTTGCTCTCTTCCTGCTGATAAATAACGAAGAGACCGACCAGCATGATCACCACAGCGGTGGCGCAGATCGTCAAGGTGAACTTTGATCCAATGGACATATTCTTCATCATGGTACCCATAAGGCCTCCTACCCTCTCCTTTGTGAACGGTTCTTCGTGACTGTGACTTACACCATGTTCATGATTTCGCCCATGACTTTCGACAGCGGAACCACCTTTTCCGCGAACCCCGCTTCCACGACCGCTTTTGGCATGCCGTACACCACGCACGATGCTTCGTCCTGAGCGACCGTCCGTCCTTTGGCTGCCGTGATGGCTTTCATTCCTTCCAACCCGTCATGACCCATTCCGGTCAAGATGACACCGATTCCACGCTCTCCGTAAACGGCCGCGACGGAGGCCATCATCACATCTGCCGCAGGAGCATGGATGTGCTGTTCGACATTCGGACTCAGGGTCACGCCAATGCTCATGGGACTCTTGCGTTTTACTCGAAACTGCACTCCACCGGGCGCCACGAGCACGGTGCCCGCTTTGACATCGTCGCCCTCGACAGCCTCACGAACCTCCAGTTGACACAACGCATTCATGCGTTCGGCAAAGGGCTTCGTGAAACACTTGGGCATGTGCTGCACGATGATGATGCCGGCGGGAAAGTCGGCTGGAATCGCCGGAAGAATGTCCATCAGCGCTTGGGGGCCTCCGGTCGAGCACCCGATGGCGACGACTTTCTGTCCTCGCGTTGCGCTGACGGCGTGAGCGCTCAGAGCTGGGCGGGTCTTGACCACCGGCGCGGGGAGTCCGCCGGGTGCACGTTTCCGGAGCTTCGGTCCTGCATGTTTCGCTGCCAGAATCTTGCTGATCAATTCTGTCTGAATGTCGGCAATTTTGGTCGCGACACCATCGAGTTGCTTGGGAATATAGTCGACCGCTCCCATTTCGAGAGCCCGCAAGGTATCCTGTGCGCCTTCAGTGGTCAGGGAACTCACCATGATAACGGGAGTCGGATAGTCGGCCATGATGTGTTGGAGCGCGTCGATGCCGTTCATGCCCGGCATTTCGACATCCATCGTCACCACTTCGGGATGGAGCTGATTGACCTGCTGGAGGGCCTCCTCACCATTTCTCGCCACTCCGACGACGTGAATGCGTGTGTCGTTTTCGAGCATGGTGGACAGACTTTTGCGCATGAATGCCGAGTCGTCGACGATCAATACGCGAACCGCTTGGCCATTAGATGGAGTGGCGATGGCCTTGGTATTCATTCCTATGCTCATCGGTTTATTATCCGGCAACCTTGAATGCCGCTGCTTGTCCCGACCGTGTATGAACAGTCGCGGTGGTCGCGCGATATCCCTGGTTCGCTACGCCGCCTTGCTGGTTTTGGACGGTCCGAGGCCGAAGTGAAACGACAGTTTTTCTCCCAGCATCTTCGCGTCGAACTTCGTAATGTAGTCGGATGCTCCCACTGCGCGTCCCTTCTCCATGTTGCACGTTCCGGTGAGAGAAGAGTGCAAAATGACCGGCAGGTGAGAAAGACGCGGATCCGAACGAATGCTTTTTGTGAGGGTGAAGCCATCCATGTCGGGCATTTCAATGTCGCTCAGGACGATTTGTATTTGATCCACCGCCGATTTGCCCTCCGCAACAGCCTGGTCGGCCAGTCCTTGGAGCCTATCCCAGGCTTCTTTACCGGTG
>DAISKX010000246.1:0-5992 GCA_036820725.1 Nitrospiraceae bacterium | reverse complement strand
ATCGGGCTGAGGCCGGGTGAAAAACTCTGCGAGGAATTGTTCGAGGAAAACGAGCGGGTCGAAGGGACATCACATTATAAGGTCAAGCGTGCGGTCACGACGTGCCCGCTTCCCATCTGTTTCGACAATGATTTCCTTAAAGATTTGGAGGCTTCTCTGCACGACGGCGAGAATGATCGGATCATCACGAACTTACAGAAACTGGTTCCCACATTCCATCCCTCGACATGTCAAATATCGTGCCCATAGTGGGCGGATCTCGCATCGCACGATCGTGCTCTGTCAGGACTTGCTCACCTTCCGGCGCCATCGTTCATCCGTTGATCCAATGACCGTGAACATGGAACCGTTGTATCTCGACGATGACGAACGAGCCAATCACCCAGTGCCGCGAAGGAGCGAGAGACTGCTGATGAATGCAGCATTATTCTTACGAATCGGGGTGTCGCAATGAAGGGTGTCGTGCTTGCCGGAGGTCTGGGCACGAGATTGTTGCCCCTGACGAAGGTGACGAACAAGCATTTGCTGCCCGTGTATGACAAACCGATGATCTATTATCCGATTCAGACCCTGGTCAGGGCGGGGATCCAAGAAATCATGCTCGTCACAGGCGGGAACAATGCAGGGGATTTCCTGAGACTTCTCGGGAACGGAAAAGAGTTCGGCCTCAAGCATCTCGATTATACGTATCAACAGGGGGAGGGCGGAATTGCCGATGCCTTGCGATTGGCAGAGTATTTCGCCGATCGCGAACCCATCTGCGTGGTCCTCGGCGATAATTTGATCGAAGGAAATATCGCGCAGGCTGCGGAGGCATTTCTCGCGCAGAAAAAGGGCGCGAAAATTTTATTAAAAGAGGTCAAAGACCCGCAGCGATTTGGAGTTCCCGTGTTGGAAGGGAATCGCGTGGTGAACATCCAGGAGAAGCCGGCGGTCCCGCAATCTCCTTATGCGGTGACGGGAATCTATTTCTATGACGGCCGGGTGTTCGACATCATCAAAACGCTCAAGCCGTCCGGACGAGGCGAGTTGGAAATCACGGACGTCAACAATGCCTACATCGAGACAGGTGAATTGACGTGGGACGTTCTCGATGGCTGGTGGACCGATGCGGGCACGATCGAGTCGCTGTTTTTGGCGAATCAATTGGTCGCCCGGACCGGGGCCAACTCGGTGGGGATCTGAATGCGGATTCTCGTGACTGGCGGCGCGGGGTTCATCGGATCACACCTGGTCCGACGATTGCTGATGCAAGGCCACAGCGTCATCAACCTGGACGCGCTGAAATATTCGGGGAATCTAGACAACCTGAGCGACGTCGCCGGGCATCCTCAGTATGGTTTTGTGCAGGCGGACATCTGCGATCAGAAACGTGTCCACGAGGTGATTGAGGAACGGGCGGTCGAAGGAATCATCAACTGCGCCGCAGAAACGCATGTGGATCGATCGATATTGGATCCGGGGGCGTTTGCCAGGACAGACGTGGTCGGCACCGGCATTTTATTGGAGGAGGGCCGCCAGGCCGGCGTGCAACGTTTCCTTCAGGTGAGCACGGATGAGGTCTATGGCAGTGTGGAGCATGGCAGTTCACGTGAGAGTGACCCGCTGGACCCCCGGAGTCCCTATTCCGCAAGCAAGGCCGGTGCAGATCTGTTGGTCCTCAGCTATTGGACCACCTATCGTTTCCCGGTGGTGATTACCAGAGGAAGTAATACCTATGGACCTAACCAGTATCCCGAAAAATTCATTCCGCTCTTTGTGACGAACGCATTGGATGATCAACCGTTGCCTCTTTACGGGGATGGAGCGAATCGTCGCGACTGGCTTTCTGTGTTCGATCATGCCGCCGGGATCGAGTATGTCTTCCGACACGGGGATCCGGGGAGCATTTACAATCTCGGCGGAGGGAATGAGCGGGACAATTTATCCGTCGCTGAATCAATCGTGCAGATGACAGGCAAATCGAAGTCGCTCATTCGTTTCGTTCAGGACCGTCCTGGACACGACCGTCGCTATTCGATCGATTGCGCGCGCGCCCGGAGCGCCGGGTGGTCTCCCGAAGTTCCCTTTGACCAGGGCCTGAAAGCGACCGTCGAATGGTACAAAACTCATGAGGGATGGTGGAGAAAAATCAAATCCGGAGAATTCCGCGAATACTACCGCCGACAATACCTCAAACGACTCGAGGAAGGTACGGCATGCGCATCCTAATCACCGGGGCTCACGGCCAATTGGGCACCGAACTTCAGCGCGCTCTGCGTGGGCATGACCTTGTGCCGATGGATCTTCCCGGATTCGACCTGACACATCCCTCGTGTCATCAGCACATTATCGATGCACATCCCGACGTGGTGATTCACGCGGGAGCCTACACGGATGTCGATGGCGCAGAGCGCGATCCAGACCATGCGATGAGGATCAATGCCGACGGCACAGGATACGTTGCACAGGCAAGTCAAGACATCGGAGCGAGACTGATCTATATTTCTACGGATTATGTGTTTGACGGCTCAAAGACCAGTCCGTACCTCGAACAGGACGAGCCGAATCCTATCAATGCCTATGGCAGGTCTAAGAGAATCGGGGAGCAACGAGCGTTGTCAATCTGTGCGTCTACGTTGGTCATTCGGACAGCATGGCTCTATGGAGCGCACGGAAAGAATTTTGTGAAGACCATTGTACAAATGGCCTCCGAACGACCTGTACTCAAAGTGGTAGCGGATCAGCAGGGCTGTCCGACCTCGGCTAAGGATCTGACACAGGTGATCACATTGCTGCTTCCTCGGCCGCTGTCTGGAATTTTGCATGTGACAAACGAGGGCTCATGCAGCTGGTTTGAGTTCGCACAAGAAATCATCGCGGTCTCGGGGCATCACGTACGTGTGGAACCCATCACGACCGATGAGGCGGGACGGCGGGCTCGGCGACCTGTCTGTTCCATTCTCTCGTTGGATCGCATGCATCAGTTCGGTCTACAGACACCTCCCTGGCGGGAGGCACTCCGCGCGTTTCTTACATCCGTGCGCTCAGCGACGACTCACAGAGCCGAAGAAATCCCTATCCCATGAACAAACGCGCTCTCATCACCGGCATTACCGGGCAAGATGGGTCTTACCTGGCAGAATTCTTGTTGGGAAAAGGATACGAAGTCCACGGCATCATACGTCGGGTGGCGATGGAAGATCCGGAGCACCGGCTGTGGCGGATTTTGCCTCTACGAGATCAATTGCACCTCCACGCAGCCTCGCTGGAAAGTCTGCCGAGCCTCTATCGTGTCTTACATGCTGTAGCTCCAGACGAATGTTACCATTTGGGTGCGCAAAGTTTTGTCGCGTATTCATTCGAGGATGAATTTTCAACTCTGAATGCCAACATCAACGGCACGCACCACATGCTGGCTGCCGTTCGTGAAGTCGCTCCGCACTGTCGCTTTTATTTTGCGGCTTCGAGCGAGATGTTTGGCAAAGTAGAAGAAGTTCCGCAAACGGAGCGCACACCCTTTCATCCGCGGTCCGCATATGGCATTTCTAAAGTCGCGGGATTTGACTTAACGCGAAACTATCGGGAAGCCTATGGTCTGTTCGCCTGTTCGGGAATTCTTTACAATCATGAATCTCCTCGAAGAGGGTATGAATTCGTGACGAGAAAAATCACCTCTCATGCGGCGAAAATCAAGCTGGGGCTGGCCAAAGAGGTACGACTCGGCAACCTCGATGCGAAGCGGGACTGGGGGCATGCGCGTGATTACGTGCGAGCGATGTGGACCATGCTGCAACAGGATGATGCGGATGATTTCGTGATTGCGACCGGCGAGCAGCATACCGTTCGGGAGTTTGCCGAGATGGCATTCGGTTATCTGGGCCTGGATTATAAGGAATTCGTCAATGTTGATTCGCAGCTCCTACGGCCGGCCGATGTGGAAACGTTGCTGGGGGATCCATCAAAGGCCAGAACCAAATTGGGATGGTGCTACAACAGTACATTTGCCGATCTGGTTCACGAGATGGTTGAGGCGGATCTGCAGTGGTTCAAGTCGCGCCATTTTCTTGCTTCCTCGTGAGCGCTGACGAGTTGATGACAGATCGGATCTATGAGAGGTCCCGCGCCGTCGCCGGTCCCGTCGTAACCGGGTGGTCTGAACGCTTTTGGAAGGTGCAGGCCGGCGGTCTGGTGCTATTGGCCGGTTCGAGTTTTTTCCCGCCCCTGTATCATCTCCAGGAACATCTCTTTTTTGCGCTCTTCATTCTCGCGGTTGGTTGGGTCCTGAAGAACGAGCCCACGATGCCGTGGGTCCGCACGACTCTCGATCTTCCGGCACTCTGCTTTGTGCTGTGGGTACTCTGCACGGTACCCTTCTCGACGGATCCCATCTATAGTTTGTCCGAATGGCGAAAATTTATCGCACAGATCCTCGTGTTGTATTGGGGTCTATTGGTCTATCGCTGGCACGGCCCGCATAAATTGGCGCAGCACGTGCTGATGGGCATTGTGTTGGGGAGTGCGCTGTTGTCCGCCTATGCCGTCACCGATTTTCTGATGCGGGGTGGGACCTGGCGGGATCGGTATGTTCGTGCCGTTGCGTCGGGATCGGACTACAACTGGCTCAGTACCTATATGGTGTTGGCTATTCCGGTTGTGGCGAGTCTGTTGCTGACGGAACGATCACGGTTGGGGCGAGTTTGGAATGGCCTGATATTGATCCTGACAATTGCCGCGCAAGCGGCATCCTACACGCGCGCCGGATGGCTGGGGCATATGGCACAAGCGTTTTCCCTCGGCCTGTTGACCAATCGTCGTAAGCATCTCCTGCTCGTGCTGGCGTTCGTCGGTGCGGTGGCGGTCAGTCTTCTACTGCTCGCTCAAGCCGGGTTCCAGAAAGACACCGTCGACCGATGGACGCTGGCGTCGCGAATCTCCGTCTGGAGACTGGGTCTTCACGACATCAGCGAGCATCCGTTGGTTGGGATCGGATATGGCAACGATACGTTCGTCAAGCGACATCCTGAATACTCGGTCGAAACCCAGGCGAGCATCCGGGAGCAGAATCGAGTGCCTCCCGCCATGCATAGCGCCTTTCTGATGGTCACACTCGGAAGCGGGATTCCCGCCGGCGTCTTTTTTACGTGGATGTTTGTGAGCATCGTCCGTATGTTGATTCCAGGCCTGGGATTGTCTCTGTCAGCGACGCCGGTGATACTTGCCTTAGGTGCGGGGATCGGGGTGATTGGCTTCGCGGTGCGAAATCTGTTTGATTATATGTTCATGGGAAGTCTTTCCCATTTGTTCTGGATTCTTGTGGCGACCGGTATCGCGCTGCGGCAACCGCAGTTGTTGAGACATAAAGATTAAGCGATCAGCTTCCTCTGTCCGTGACGTGATCTTTGCTGGATTTTCCCCTGAGAACAAAAGACAGCCTGTGTAGAGGCGGCAAGCACACAGCGTGATGCATCCGGAGGCAACCATGCAGAAGCTTATCAATCACACGATGGGAGCGAAGACGTGAAAGCCTTGATCACGGGCATTACCGGACAGGATGGTTCATATCTGGCGGAGTTTCTTCTTACAAAAGGGTATGATGTCTATGGCATTATCCGCCGGTCGAGTTCGTTTAACACCGGTCGGATCGATGCCATTTATCAGGATCCGCATTTGGCGAATGCGAAACTTCACCTTGTGTATGGGGATCTGAACGATGCCAGTTCGATGAATCGAATCCTGCGCACGATTCAGCCCGACGAGATTTACAATTTGGGTGCGCAGAGTCACGTGCGCGTGAGTTTTGACATTCCCGAATACACGGCGGAAATTACCGGCCTCGGAACCGTGCGGCTCCTAGAGGCGATACGGGAATCTGGTCTCAAGCCACGATTCTATCAGGCGTCGTCCAGTGAGATGTTCGGAAAGGTGCAAGAGGTGCCCCAGCGCGAGACCACGCCGTTTTATCCGAGGAGCCCGTATGGCGCTGCAAAAGTCTACGCATATTGGATCACCG
>DAISKX010000245.1:0-6002 GCA_036820725.1 Nitrospiraceae bacterium | reverse complement strand
CGGTTGGTCGAAGAACACCGCGACGCCTACGTCTACAGCGGAGCCCCCTGGGATCAGCAGACGGCAATGGATTTACGCCGTCAGCAGATCAATGAACTGGTCGAACCGGGACAGGTGAACGTCAAATACAGCCCAGGTGGCCTCATTGACATCGAATATGCAGTTCAGTATTTACAGATATTGCACGGTCAGCATCTGTTGTCATTGCGCAGCCCCAATACCATGGAAGCTTTAACCGCCTTGATCGAAACGGATCTCCTGTCACCGCAGGAGGGCGGGCGGCTCGCGAAGGCCTACGTCTTCATTCGCACCTTGATCGACGGCCTCCGCATGGTTCGCGGGCACGCCAAAGATCTCGTCTTACCCCAGCCCGACTCGGACGACTTCGTCTTTCTTGCACGGCGGTTGGGATACACCACGGATGACTGGCAGGCAGGCGCCGCTCACCTGCAAACTGATATCGCCCTTCATATGACCCGTACGAGGGAGTTCTTCGCAGGGCGTTTTGGACCTTTGACTAAGGCAACGACACCGTCACGATCGTAACCTGTGCCCCGATGCTCACTCGTACGCGCGCAGCAAATCCGCCACCGACAGCACCCCGATAATTGTTCCATCCTCGGTGACCGGCAAGTGTCTGATCCCATTCTTTTTCATCAACGCGATGGCCTCGCAGAGAGCCTCGCTATCTTCGATGGTAACCAGGACCTTGGTCATACAGGCAGTCACCGTGGTCGTGTTGGGATCAAGGCCTTTGGCCACGGCCTTGCGGCTCAGATCAGTGTCGGTAATGATGCCGATGTAGCGTGAACCATCGTCAACGAGCAGAGACCCCACCTTCCACTTCTGTAACAGTCGTCCTGCTTCCTTGATCGAAGCCGAGCGGTGCACGCTACGGACATCCGGCGACGTGTAATCCGCCACCTTTTTGCCATTGAGTTGATCCCCGCCTCCCTTGGCAACTCCGGACCGCGACGCCTTCTTTACGACGAGTTGGGCAAGGCAACTGTCCAACACCTGCTTCCGTTGCTGAAGACTTTCCCGATCGATATCGCGGGCGGCGCTTTCCTGTTCCAATTCGGACGCCAACCGCGCCTCACCGAGTTTGGCATACTGGTACGCTTCAAGTTGATCTGAGCAGACACCGAACACCTGACTGATCAATTCTTCGGCCTCTTCATCAAACTGATCAAGAGATACCACAGCCTTACGACGAGAAGCCACTGATTGGACGGCGCTCAGTTTTTGCCGGAACTGATCGATGTGATGGTCGAGAGATGCTCCACGTGCGATGGCCACCTTTGCTTTCCTTGGCATGATTCCTCCGTGTGACGTGACGACCGAGAGGATAACTCAACCGAAGCAGTGGCTCAAGGGCCGGACTCCCCATCGATCCCGACGCCCAGGGATGCTTTCATTGGACCTGATGCAACTAGAGCGGCTGGTAGGGAACGGATGCCGGACCTGTATAGGCCGTCATTGCCCTATCGGATTACATGGAAGGACGGGACTCAAAGACAGCTCGCGCTATGCATTCGAAATGCGCCCTAACGAGAGTGCCGAATCTATGGAGTCCGTCTGTTTCGCAGGACTGTTCGCTGAAGATTTTTTTATGGCTGCACCACGGACGCGATGCATCTTATCCCGCGTATGAAAGGGAACGAGCCCCTCAAGCACACCCGGCAGTTTTTCGCATGGCACATCTTCCATGATCTTGACGGCGAGTTTTGGGTCCGGTCCCGATCTTCCACCGACAAAGATGTCTACCGCATCCAGGACCTTGCCGTCTACCTTGCATTTCTTTCCCAGAAGACCGATATCGGCCACCAGATGGTTGCCGCAACCGGCAGGACAACCCGACCAATGCATGGTGATCGGCTTGATACTCGGCTCCAGCTTTTTTTCCAACAGCTTCGCGGTTTCGACCGCCCGTCCTTTTGTCTCAATGACGGCGAGGTTGCAGTAATCACTGCCCACGCAGCTGACCAGTCCCTTATAGAGAGGCGAAGGGTTGTAAGAGAATTGCTGGACCAACGGCTCTTGCGCAAGGTCGCCCACCTTCCGATCAGGCACATTGGGAATAATCACCGCTTGGGCCGGTGACAGACGCATTTCTCCAGTCCCGTATCGTTCTGCCAGCGCGCTCATTGATTGGAGATCACCCGCCGTCACGCGCCCGACCAGGACTTTCAGGCCGACATAATTCATTCCCCGTTGCGTTTGACGGAATATGCCGACATGATCCTTCTCCTGCAGCTTCCTGGCATCCGCTCCGGCAGGAGACAGCGTTTTCCCAACCAATTTTTCGACCTCTTCGCGAAATCGCTCGACGCCCCACTCGTCCACAAGAAAGGCCAGCCTGGCTTGCGTTCGATTTTCACGAGGGCCATGGTCCCGAAAAATTCGAATCACGGCCCGGCAGACGTCGAATGCTTCGGCTGGATTCACAAACATGTCGAGGGGATTCGCAATCCGATAGCCCCCCGACCCCAGTTTGCCGCCGACCAGCACGTTGTAACCGAGGCACTTGTCGAAGCCGATGTCATGATACGCCGGCACCAACGCCAAATCCTGGGTCTCTGTATGCAGGCAATTATCGGGACAGCCGGTGATGGCAATATTGAATTTTCTCGGCAGGTTGGAATACTCCCGATTGTTGAGAATTTCATCGTCGATTGCCCTGGCAATGGCCGTGCCATCGCATACTTCATCTGGACTCAGCCCTGCCACTGGGCAGACCATCACGTTGCGGACGTTATCCATGCCGGTTTGGAGAGACGTGAGCCCCACCTCCTCCATTTTGGCAAAGATGTCGGGGACCTGTCCGATACGGATATGTCGCAATTGAACTTGTTGTCGGGTCGTCAGGTCCAAAATCCCGTTGCCGTGCGAGGCTGCAATGCCGGCCAATGTCCGGAGCTGATACGAATTGGTCTTTCCTCCCGGGATACGAATACGTATCATGAAGAATCCCGGTGTCGGGTTGCGGAGAAACAGCCCGTACCACTTCAGCCGTTGTACATCGCCTTCGGTGATGGATTCCCATCCGGTTCGGGCATACTCGGCAATGAGTGATTTGACGTCGAGTCCGTCCCGTTCGTGTTTGATCAATTCGATCTTGTTCATATCGGCACACTCTCGAGCACGTGATACTCCATGCCGAACTTTCTCAACACCACGTCACCCGTTCGATTTAAATGATCGACTGCGAGCAACACCTGGGCAGCACTCAAACCTGACAAGTCGACGAGCTGCTCAAACGTGTATGGTCCACCTCCGTCCAGCAGTTGCAACAATGTGCGCTCGTCGTGGTCTATCATGAATATGCCCTATGCGTCGCCAGAAACACCGTGACGGCAATGTTGTTCACACCCAGTGCACTGCCTGCATTGAAGCGTCACCGGATGCGCAGCGATTACTCCCGGATAGATCACGCCGAGGTCCCGCCGCCCCTATGACAGGCTACCATGTGAAATTGTTATTCGGCCTCGGTGTCATGCACGCTCCCTTTGAAGTCAGACGGCATCCCATCATCGCCTACGAGGCTCAAGATCCTCACGCTCAGAACGTCTTGTACTCGAGCCACTTGCCGTTCAGCGTGATCTTGCACCGAGCTTCACCCTGGCTGCCTGTTACCTTTTCCATATCGAGGGTGAAATCGATTGCGCTCATGATGCCGTCGCCGAACATTTCATTGGCCATTTCGCGCAGGGCATCGCCATAGACACCGACAATTTCGAGCAGACGATACTTAAAAGGATCGGTCGCGTTGGGGCTATCCGTCCGGACCGGAAACCGGCTTAACGACTGAATCATGTCTTTGTCCAGATCGAGTAATGTTCCGACCTTCACCGCCTCATCCGGGGTGAGACGATGATTGCCGTTGAGAGCGGCGGCTACGAACGTCGGATTTTTCCCCACGGCTTTCGCGACGTCGGCAATCGTGACTTTCTTCTCCAACCGGGCGGACTTGATTCTCTTGCGCGCTGCTTCCTTCTCCATTTGAGCCTCCTTGTCTGTGACGATGACGGTGTTGGTGATCACATGAACGTCTGACGATTACAATGCTGAGGACTGCGTCGCGATGGGCTCTGCGACGGTCGAAATTTCGGCCTGTTTTGATTTGAACGGGCTGACCATCCAGTAGAGCGCGCCAACGAATACGCCGCCCCCCACGATATTCCCCAGCACTACAAACAGCTGGTTGTACCAAAAGCCGGTCCATGTGATGGTGCCTTCATGAGGCAAAAACAAGGCCATGCCAAGAAAGGACTGATTGGCAATGCTGTGCTCGAATCCTGTGCCGATAAATGCGAAGAGGCACCAGAAAATCAGTAGGATTTTGGCGACATCATTGCTGGTCCGTCCTGATGTCCATACGGCCAGACAGATCAACCAATTACAGAGGATGCCCCGAGTGAACAGTTCCCACGCTGGCAACGACATTTTCACGGCGGCCACTTTTTCGATCAGATCCGCGGTCGGCCCCTTGGAAAAGACGCCCGATTGAATCACGAGCCATGCCAGGGCGAGCGAACCGACCAGGTTTCCAAACCATGACCAGAAATTGATCTGTACGACCTGACTCCATGTGACCGCGCGTGAGAGGCCTCCGATGGCCCCGACCATATTATTGCCGGTAAACAACTCCGACCCCGCGAAGATGACGAGGGTGAGCGCGATGCCGAACGACGCACCCATGACCAATTTGACAAGCGGCGACCCGGCGGCAGCGAGAGGGCCGCCGAGGCTCACGATCAAGGCGATGCCAAATCCCAGATACACCCCCGCGAGCATGGAGAGCACGAGATACCCTCCCAATGATTGATCGAGAAATGAGAATTTGTTCGCCGCAAGACTCGCGATTCGTTCGTGATCCGGAGCATGCATGTCGCCCCTCCTGTGATTGCACCCCATCCAGCCAGGTTATACTGCTGTCCGCCGATGATCGTCAGTGCATGACGACGGTGTCTAGTTCGAAATTCACGATGACCGGACCTCCATCCGCCGGTTGACTCGAAGATGTCCCGTCAACGTCGGTCCCATGTTTCGCATGGCGCACCAGGAAGTGAATGATATGGTTTCTGATCTTGTAATAATGCGGGTGTTCGATGATCGTTTCTCGAGATCGTGGTCGCGGGATCGTCACGTGGACCATTTCGGCAATCCGCGAATATGGTCCGTTCGTCATGAGAAGAATCCGATCGGAGAGCAGAATCGCCTCGTCCACGTCATGGGTGACCATGAAGACGGTGTTGCGCGACGTGTTCCACATCTGAATCAGCTCTTCCTGGATGACACCCCTGGTCAGCGCGTCGATCTGTGCAAACGGTTCATCCAGCAATAACACTTTCGGCTCGATCGAGAACGCCCGGGCCAAGCCGACTCGCTGCTTCATGCCACCCGATAAGGCCACGGGGCGTTTGTCCTCGGCGCCCTTCAACCCTACCAACATGATGTATTTGTGGACGTGCGCCGTCACCTGCTCGCTGCTCCACTCCGGATAGGCTGATCGGACGGCCAGCGCGATGTTCTCGAACACCGTCATCCAGGGCATCAGCGCGAAATTCTGGAAGACCACCATCCGGTCCAATCCCGGTCCGGAAGCCTCCCGACCGTTGAGGATGACGCCTCCTTCCGAGGGAGTTTCCAATCCTGCGATGATGTTGAGCAGGGTGCTTTTCCCACAGCCCGAGTGACCGATGGTCGTGACAAATTCTCCTTTCTCGATTTTGATCGTGACATCCTTGAAGATGCAGACCTGCCCATCCCCGGATGGGTTCGGGAAATACTTGCTCACGTGGTTGATTTCAAGAAAGGACATGGATTACTCCTGGTAAGTGACTAAGCTGGCCAGCTTGTTAAACCCGGAATCCAACACGACCCCGACTACGCCGACGACCAAAATCGCAAAGATGACACCGGCAATATCCAAATTGTTCCATTCGATCCAACTCAAATAGCCGACCCCAAGTTCCCCCAGCAGCATCTCAGCCGGTACC
>DAISKX010000244.1:0-6020 GCA_036820725.1 Nitrospiraceae bacterium | reverse complement strand
GTTGGCTTCTTCCGGTTGATCGGTGGTGTCCTGGAGCGGGAGGATTATTCCAACTGGAAAGTCGTCGGGTGGATCGAGACGTTAAATGAACTTCTGTATTTCGTCGATCTCCATCACCAACTGACAACCGAGCCTGACCCGGTTGAGTTTGCCGAACAGGTGCACGCGGAGTGTCAGGAGAAATTCTATGAGAACAGCTATGCCGACGAGCTGTTCCCGGACGAGATGGTAGGTCACCGAGATTTGTCCGGTCGGCTTCTGCATCTATGCCGCCGGCTTTCGCGGGACATTGTTCAGCAAGCGATTTTGTTTTACCCCGGCCTCGCATGCGACTGGATATCCAATACAGGAGTCCGGAGGTGGAGCGTCGTCTGCGATCTGAGCCCCAACTTCGACCGGGCCGAATTGCCCTGGTATCTCCCCGTCGGTCTGGATGGAACCTGCTATTGTGCACCACTTCGGATCCGGAAGGTCCTGTCGTCGGCAGGCAACAAGGCACGCATGATCGTCAGCCCGCGAGGCTTCTCCCTCACGGCCCTCGGACATTCCTATCCGGTCTATGCCCGCGGCAGTGAGGAACGGTGGTACTGGAAGCAGCATGCGCCGACCGTGATTCGCCGGAGCCCGCTTGGAACTCTCACACTGGGTCCGACGTTGGAATACGGCCGCCAGCGCACTCCTCAACGGGTGCGTCCGACTTCATCGGCGGTCGCCAAGCGGATCGAACAAGTCTTGTCGGTCGTGAAAGAAGCGTGGTCGGAGGGAGACCAACTTCTGACGACGTTGACGTCGCGCATCATTCCATTGCGGGCGAAAGGGGTTGTCAGTTTCAGCTATCGCCACCAGCCTGGCCTGTCCTTTATCAATTGCTTCGATCGTGACGATCTCGACTTGATCGACGACTTAATTCACGAAAACGGCCACCACCACTTAAATCTGCTGTTGCGGAAATATGTATTATATCGCGACGATCGAAATCAGGAAATTTTTTATTCCCCATGGCGGCGACGCCTGCGTCCTCTGCGGGGCATCCTGCATGCCACCTTTACGTTCACGATGGGTGCCCTCTTGTTTGAGCGTCTTTCAACCTGGGGATCGCGGCCGATAGGTTCCCGTGCAGGGACGCAGTCGAGGTTGTCTATGCAGAATCTGCGGCGTGCACGGTTTCGATGTACTGAAGAACTGGAATCGGTGCGGTATGCCTTACAGGATCTGCATCGGGCAGACCGACAGTTGGGATGGATTTCTCAATCGGGGAAAGGTCTGATCGGTCAGCTGTCGCGTACCCTATCGGCGGTCTCACGCAGGATCGATCGGCATACGCCGTCCGTCTATCGCTCTCGGTACGGAGCGGTTCTCCGTCGCCACCAGCAAGAATTGCGCAGGGCGCGCCGACAGTACGGCTCTTTGCGATTGTGAGTACCGAGTGGCATCCCTGATCTCTCCGGGATGCCACGGAAGAGCACAGGTACCTCGCGGTAGGGGCTAGGATCGTTCGACGTGGATGACAGCGGTGCGGCTGATTTTACCGGTGGCATCATTTGCATCCATCCAGATGTTGTACCGGACAATGCCAGGCCGGATGAAGCAGAGGCTGACGTAGTCTCGGGATTTGATCGTCGCAAAATCATCCATCACGCCGAACCTCCGGAATCCCTTGTCGCAACTTGTTTGCTCGAGATCCACCCCGTGCATGATGCCGATCTTGACCGGCTCCGACCGGAGATTCTGCCACCGCACCTGGTCTCCTACTGAGACGTAGAGGTCCATGGGGGCGACAGAATCGCGGATCTGAATATAATGGACATGGGCAGAACTGCGATTCGTCAACGTCGAGCAACCCCCACCGGTCGCGAGCAGTGGCAAGAGCAATGTCAGGATCATCATTGTGGGTCGGTTGATAAGTCGCATCGGTTCTATTTTCTCCATCCTTGGTCAAAGGATCAGATTGCGGAGCCAGGGAAGTTGCAAGCGTGCCCCCTCGACTCCCGTAGATCACCCTCCCCCCCACCGTGAAAACTCAGCCGCGAAGCTGCATGATCTGCATGGAAAATGGAACTGGGAGCTCTACGAAAAAGAAGGGGAAAATATACGGGGTGATGAAACGAGAACAAAGGGAGTACTACGTCCGACTCAGCGATGTGTTCGAGGAGAGCCCAATTGCGGGAGTGGGTGCGGAAGCATGCAAGCCTAGGTGTCTCAACGAATTCTGTCTCACGACCCGCATGTGGCAGTCTATGGTAATACGGTGACATCGACATAAGCGGGGACGCTATCCGCACCTTTTTTGTCGGTCACTCGCAACTTAAATCGATACACGCGCTTCTCTGAAACAGATGGAGCCGTGAAGGACGGTTCCGGCATGTTGACATCCAGCAGGGCGACCTTGCTGCCGCGCACCTGGCTCCAACTATAGAAGAGCGCTTCTCCCTCCGGGTCCGTGCTTCGCAACCCATTCAGCCTGATCTTGGTTCCCGCCTTCGCCGTCCGTGCGAGGCCGGCGTCGGCGACGGGCGGTTCGTTCGGCTCATCATTGACCTCTACCGTCACATCCAATGAGGCCTGCTTGCCGTGGTTATCCACTTGGATAACCGTGCGGCCATTCCCCACGATTTGCAGAAGACCGTCCGGCAGAATTTTGATCACTTTTTCCTGTGAAGAAGAGTAGGTCGTTCCGCTACTCGGGGAGACGATGGACCGAGCCACGCCGTCGGCAAATTCTCCGACGACCGGCAGTTCGAACACCTTGCCCAAGGAGTCGACATGGCCGAATGCTGAAGATTGGCCGGACCGCCCCAGACGCAGTGGCTTGTCGGTTTCAAATTCGATAGACAAGAGTTCCGCCTTCGGCTGAATCTTGAGAATCACTTCGTCGAACACCGATCGAGTTCCCATTCTGCCCTGGGAAATCTCGCCCACTGCAAGCAGCCTGACGTTCCCAATCGCATCGGTCGGGACTTTGAGGGGTCCGCCGAACGACGGGGTCGAGTCGGCGGTCGAGGCCAATGCCGGAAGTGCCACTACCGGGGCGCCTGTCACGCTGTCTCGCTGCCCAAATTTATCGTCGGCCAGCGTGTCCTTTGCCGACTTGCTGATTCTTTCTTCATCCTGCTCCACCAGCGTGTCCGCCGACTCCGGATACCAAAAGTAGCGGACTTTGACGATACCTGTGTCGGAGCCGAGTTCGACTTTGGCCGGAATCGTTTGGCCGGACGCCAGCGTGCTCGAGTCGGCCGGTTCAACGATCTTGAACGCGTACGCCTGAGCCGAAAACGCAAGGCAAAAGGCAAAAGGTAAAAGGCAAAGGTTGGGACCGAACTTTGCCCTTTTTACTTCTAACTTTTTACTTTGTCTCATGGTCACCTCACGAGGTGGAAGGGCACGTCAGTCAGGATCACACGTTCTTTAAAGAGCAGCGCGGCTTTCAACATGAGCGCCCGCTGGTTGTGAAGGATGTTCTGCCACCAGCGAGCCGGCAGGATCTCCGGGATGACCACGGTGACCCACCCGTCCGGATTCTTGTGCAGCAACTCCTCAATGTAACCGAGCAGCGAGCGAAGGATCGACCGGTAGGGGGAAGGGAGGACGATCAACGGGACTCCGCATCCCCATTGCGCCCATTGCATTTCAACCTTTGCCGTTTCTTCTTTGTCGACATCGACCAACACGGCTCGGACTTCGCTGGTGCGACTCCGCGCATAATCGACCGCACGGACGACCGCCCGATTCACTCCCCCAATGGGGATGACAACGATATTGCGCCTCGGCAGCGGAGGACGATGGTCGCGGGAAAGCGACACTTGCTCGGCGACGGCCTTGTAGTGGGAGTAGATGGAGAGAAACAACAGGATAAACACCGTGATCAGGACGAACACAATCCACGCCCCCTCAAGGAATTTCGTGCTCGCAATAATCACGGTCGCGACACCGGTCGTGACAGCCCCCACACCGTTCACAATAAGTTTCTTGCGCCAGTGGGGTCCCTTCTTCACCAACCAGCGACGCACCATGCCGGCTTGCGATAGTGTAAACGAAATAAATACCCCGACAGCGTAGAGCGGAATCAGCGCGTGGGTTTCGCCGCGAAACAAAATGATGAGGGAACAAGCGAGTACACCGAGGATCACGACCCCATTCGAAAAAACAAGCCGGTCACCGAAGGTTGCCATCTGGTGCGGCATGTATCCATCTCGTGCAAGGATCGATGCGAGATGCGGGAACCCGTTAAAGGCGCTGTTTGCAGCAAGAATTAAAAGCACCATTGTGGCGGCCTGGACAGAGTAATAGGTAGCACCGGTTCCGAAAATGATCCGTGTCAGTTGGGAGACCACTGTTTCATCCGCCTTCGGGATGATGCTGTAGTGAAAGGCTAACGCGCTGATACCGATGAAGAGCGAGGCGAGGATGAGCGACATGTGTACCATCGTAGTGGCCGCGTTCTTGGACTCCGGACGGCGGAAGGCTTTGACACCGTTCGAGATGACCTCCATTCCGGTCACGGCTGCGGAGCCCGCTGCGAATGATCGGAAAATCAGAAAAAGAGTCAGACCCTCAATCGGGGTTCCTCCGACTTGAGCTGAAACGACAGTCGGACCGTAACCCAATACAATCTGTGCGGATCCAATGAGGACGGTGATGCCCAGTGCTCCGATCGTCAAGTAGGTAGGGAGCGCGAAAAATCGTCCTGACTCTCTCACACCGCGCAGATTCATAATGACAATAAAGATGATGGCCACGAGCCCGATGCTCTCGCGATGAGGAAACAAGGCGGGCACTGCAGACGTGACGGCGGCCACGCCCGCTGCCACACTCACGGCTACCGTCAGGACATAGTCGATCATCAGGGCTGAAGCTGCGGTCAACGCCGGGATCACACCAAAATTCGACCGTGCTACGGTGTATGCGCCGCCCCCTTGCGGATATTCATAAATGATTTGGCGATAGGAAACGGTCAGAACGGCGACCAGGAAAAGGATAGCCAGACTGACCGGAATCGACCAGGCGAGCGCTGCCGTTCCTGCGAGTATGAGGACCAGGAGGATCTCTTCCGTGGCATAGGCGACAGAAGAAATGGCATTTGAGGAAAAGATTGCGAGGGCAAGGGTTTTGGAGAGGCGTTCGTCAGAAGCCTGCGCCGTTTTGAGCGGCAGACCGACCAACCAGCGTTTGAGGAGCATAGAAAGACATTATCGCACAAACTCACTGCGAACCAAGAGGTACTTGTCCGAGAGGTCACGCACAGAATTCTGCTCGTCGGCGTCCGCTTGCATCAGGGGATGGTGGGCCTCTAGTCTATGGGTGTCTCACATAGTAAGGTGGGGACAATCAGTCTCATTCTTGCGCTGACATGGATTGTCACGTCCCGATGGCATCAATGACTCATCCGGTTGAACATGTCACGCGCCCCGAAGGGCTCCAGGGGGTTGACATAGAAATCAGAGTTCAGTATTGTTCCCCCTCTTTTCATGGTGCCAGCAAGTGCTGGGTGCGCCTGTGCAAGCGATTGATTACGGAAGTCATTCGTCCGCCAGTGATTCATTCTGGATTTAACGCCTATACGTCACGTTTTCCCTACATTTCATTCAAGGAGGCCGGTCCATGTATCACCACAGGGTAACTCGTCTCACATCACGCACCCTCAGCGTGATCGCTGGTGGAGCGCTGTTGTGTCTTCCACTGGCGACCTCAGCTGAGACTCCATCCCACGCCGAGCAGCATCCTGCCCAGCACCAGGCGATGTCCCATCAATTGCCGGCTTGGGCAGAGCAACTGAAGGGCCAGACGATCGTCGAGGACGCCATAGAAGGCCACGCGGATCGTGCGGCCATGGTCGACCAACAGCACCAGCGCGTCATGGAGCAGTTAAACCGTGATCCACAGGTGCAGCAGGTCAACACCGGTATGTTCAATACGTCCTCAATGATGCACCAGTACGGCGCTGGAGGTCAGGACATGCTGTTGATGTCCGATCCTCGGGTCGAACCGGTCGCCGTCACGGCGGGCGGCAAGTGCCCTGCAAC
>DAISKX010000243.1:0-6024 GCA_036820725.1 Nitrospiraceae bacterium | reverse complement strand
AGCCTCGCATGGTTCAGATGCCACAGCAAGCTCGGCGGATGCCGGGTGTGAATCGAGATCGTGTGGGAATCTACGCCGGAATGGTTTTCTTAAAGCAGCACCAATAGAGGATCATGCCGATCACAACCGTGCACAGTCCCATGAGCGCCTCATAGGGTCGTTGCGTGGCGCTCATGCCGACCAACCCCACCATGAACATCACGAACAAGCCCGGAACGACGGGGTAGAGCGGGACGCGATAAGGACGAGCCAATTCAGGATATCGCCACCGCAATATGAAGAGCGCCGCCACTGTCATGGCCGCAAAGAACGCGAGCACGGATCCGCCAAACACGACCAGTTGCTCGAATGTGCCTGATACGATCAGCATGGAGGCCCAGACACTCTGCAAGACGATGGCACGGACCGGTGCGCCGGTGGTCGCGTCGAGCCGCGAGAAGAAGGGACTGAAGAGGCCGTCTTGCGCCATGGCCCAATAGATACGAGGGCCTGCCCACACCATGGCACTGACGCCTCCTGCGATCGAAATGCAGAGGAGACCATTCAGGAGTCGGGCGCTGCCGGAGCCCCACAATGCCGCAGCTGCTTTTTCTGCGACCGGAAGAACGGGTGGCTTCCCCAGAGTGGTGACCGGCAGGGCGTAAAAATAGACGAGATTGATGAGGAGATAGAGCACGGCCACGAAGCCCGTGCCGATGGTTGGAATGGTGCGAGTAGCATTGGATATTTCGCCGGCTATGTAGCCGATAATGTTCCAGCCTATATAGGTATAAAAAATGAAGATGAGAGCCACACCGACCATTCCGCCTGTAGGGGCCGGTCCGCTTGCCCGAATAGAGAGGTTGGACCAATTGCCGGTGCCGACTGTCAACCCTCCAAGAATCAGCAACAGAAGGGCCGTGACCTTGGTCGTGGTCAATATGCGTTGGACCCATCCGCCCGTAGAGACCCCTCGCGCATGGAGTGCCGTCAGGGTCCAAACCAGCACGAGCGCCAGAAACGAGGTCGCCGGGGTTTCTTGGGTATCAGGGATCATGCGGAGGGCATAGGTGGAAAAGCTGACCGCTGAGGCGGCAATCGCGCAACCGAATCCGACGGTGAACGACACCCATCCACTCAGAAATCCCATCAGCGGTCCATAGGCTCGATGCAGGTACACGTAATCTCCTCCCGCGGCGGGAAACGATACGCCGAGCTCGCTGTAGGACAGGGCGCCGGCCAAGGCGATCACAGCCCCGATGCACCAGAGGATGAGAATCAGACCAGGATCACCGAGATCGCGTGCCAAATAGCCGGTGACGGTGAAGATGCCTCCCCCCACGATATTGCTGATAAGCAGGCATACGGCTGTAAACCAAGTGATGCGGGTCACATTGCCCGAGGAGGGCATGCTCATGGAGCGGATACCGAGAAGACTTGAAAGTGCTGTTTCTCCAAAATTGGGAAGTCCTGGACCAGGCGATAGCCTGCAGCCGCAAGTTCCTCGCGCACGGTTTCCTTGGCCGTCGCGTGCCCGAACAACCACGCCCATCCGCTCGGCGTGAAATCAATGATGGCAATGCGCCCACCTGGACGCAAATACCGGGTCAGCGACTTCATGTAGACGGACCGATTTGAGAGATGGTGATACGTATTGCACGTGAAGATGAGGTCTATGCCCTCCTGTGGGAGACCGGGATCCTGGGGCGACGCAAGAGTCAGCTCGACATTGGACGGCATCCCGCCGCGCTTGGCGCCTTCCTGCCGAATGACGTGGAGGCTCCGCTCATCGATATCCACCGCATACACCTTCCCTTCGGGTCCGACAGCCTGGGCCAGTGGAAACGTGAAGTATCCGCCTCCGGCCCCCAGATCGGCGACCCGGGACCCAGATGCGATGTCAAGCGATTGGATGACGGCCTGAGGGCGTTGCCATGCGTCTCGCTCCGGATCGTTCATGCTGCGATAGACCGTCTCTGTGCAGCTGTTTGCGACAAGCGAAAGCAGTAGCAGTGCTGCAAGGCGGACTTGTGCTCCACTCATCATAGTGATACTCCTTTGCAGCGACGTAGCGCGTTTGAGTCTTATGCCACGAGGATCGGAGGAATTCTAGGCTCTACCAATGATGCGGAACAAGCTCGAAGGATCATTCTGATCGGAAGGAGGAGCATGATCACAGCCTTCGCGGTTACCGCCTATCCCGTCAGCGACATGGCGCGCCAAACAGTTTTATGCGGGCGTCCTGAGTGAAGGAGACGTATAATTACCAGAAGCAGTGGGTCGAGTACGATATCGCCATCCTGACACGGAGAACCAGCGGCCAGGCGCGTCGCCTCCGCGCTTGCGAGGTCGAGCACCACTCGATGGATCTTGGTGTGAGAGTGGGGGATACCGATCAGGCTTTCGGATCATCGGGCGTACCTGCGTTGGGGTAGAAGCCGTCATGAATAATGCGGGTTAAGCACCTTAGGTACGCAAATAATGCTCCGGGTCAGCGACCGGTGTTCTCGTGTAGAATGTTGATTGCAGCGAGAATAGAGCGGAAAGGAACGGACCATGTCCCGCGAACCTAATCAACGGATGACACGATTGGCCCAATCCGAGATTCGAGCCATGACGCAGGCCTGCGCACGAATCAAAGGGCTCAACATGGCACAAGGGGTCTGCGATACCGGGGTGCCATCAGTCGTCGCACAAGGGGCGGAGCGGGCCATCGCGCAAGGAATCAATACCTATACGCGCTATGACGGACTCGTCGAACTCCGTACGGCGATTGCTCAGAAATTAGCCGATTACAACGGCCTCTCTGCGGATCCAGAAACGGAGATTACGGTGAGCGCAGGCGCGACCGGTTCTTTCCATTGTGCCTGTTTGGCACTGCTCAATCCGGGTGATGAGGTCATCGTGTTCGAGCCGTACTACGGCTATCATATGAGCGCCATTCTCGCCGTGGAGGCGGTTCCGCGTGTGATGCGGATGCACGCGCCGGATTGGATATTTACCGCGGCAGATCTCACACCGCTCATATCAAACCGGACCAAGGCGATCGTGGTGAACACGCCTGGAAATCCATCCGGGAAAGTATTCACTCGGCAAGAATTGGAATGGATCGCTCAATTGGCACAGGATCATGATCTCTTCGTGCTGACGGATGAGATTTATGAATATTTCCTCTTCGATGGTCGCCGACATATCAGTCTGGCGTCGTTGCCGGGCATGCGGGATCGGACGATTACAATCGGTGGATATTCGAAAACTTTTAGTATCACCGGCTGGCGCATCGGGTACAGCGTGGCCAGTCCACGATGGGCGCAATTGATCGGGACGATGAACGATCTCCTCTATGTCTGCGCGCCGGCCCCGTTGCAGTTTGGTGTGGCAGTCGGAGTGCAAGAACTGCCGCCATCGTTCTATACCGATCTCGCTCGTGAATACGAACGAAAACGGGATCAATTCTGCCAGTCGCTTCGACAAGCCGGACTCGCGCCATCCGTTCCCCAAGGGGCCTATTACGTTCTCGCGGATGTCTCTCGGCTTCCGGGTGCAACCGGGAAAGATCGGGCTATGTATCTACTCGATAAAACCGGTATCGCCGGGGTGCCTGGTGAAGCCTTCTTTTCAGGGCCGGAGGGCCATCGGTATGTCCGTTTTTGTTTTGCAAAAACCGACCATGACCTGCTTGAAGCTTGCCGGCTGATGGAACAGTTGTCCCCTTGAGGGCATCTGCGCGTCTTGAATTCCCTTAAAATACAATGCAGAATGTTTCTTGGCGGGCCTTCGCGCAATATGTCCTGTCAAATATGAGTCTGCCGCTAGGAATTCAACTAGTCTTGTCCACCGTTCAGATCCATGTTATCTAAAACAAGCGTGCGGAGAATGTCGTGGTGAAAAGATCGGTATCAACGGATGGATGGAGAATTGATGACGTATCAGAATTGGACAGATCGGAAGCGGACCTACGGGCAACAGGCACTACTGGTATCGGGATTCGTGTTAGGAGGGATGCTCATCACGGCCTGTGGTCATGGACCGACAGGGAAATCCACTGAACAGACTACTCTCGCGAGGAGCGAAGCTTCCGGTGTTGAGGAGCGTCAGGTCTTGGCCGGGGATTGGGAATATGAAGAAGATGGTGTGGTCGTGCCCCTCGCCTTGGATGCACAAGGAAACGGTGAGTACGATTTCAAAGGTGGAAAATTTTTAACGGGGGCGTTAACGGACCATTCCTGGACGGGGATGTGGGTTCAGAGTGAAAATGACCGCGAAGGAGGGTTTGAAGTGAAACTCTCCGCCGACTATTCGGCAGGCGAAGGCCGCTGGTGGTACACCCGCATCGAGCGGGACACGTCACCGATGAAGTCGGGAGGACGATTCCGATTGATTCGTGTGCAATCTTTTCCGAGTCCTGAACACACATCCTTGCATCCCTAACCAGCACTGGCGACTTACACATCCTGCGTGAGTTGCGGACTCACCGTCTCGAACATCGCCGAATAATCGACATCAGCAAGCCCACGGTCGATCGCTCCCGAGAGCAGCGGGATCACTCCTTCCAGGCCGCTGGTTGCGAGTTTCATCGCTCGTGCTCGTTCCAGAAATAAGTGCACATCCTTGACGAGATGCTGCACGGAAAAATTGGGGGAGCTGTAGTCCCGGCTCAGTAGGCGGGGAAGCTTTTTGTCGAATGTCGGTGCGAATAAGGCGCTCTTTCGAAGCACTGCCATAAAAATTTCCACATCCACATGTTCCCGCTGCACCAAAGCCAGACTGAGGGAGAAGGCCGCCGTTTCAGCGGCGATCAATTGATTTAGGGCCAACTTGAGCGCAGCAGCCTTTCCGACCGTTCCCACGTAGTGTGGTTCACGACCCAACGAGCCGAGCACCTCGTCACAGCGGGTCAGTTGCTCCCTTGTTCCGCCGAACAGCACCAGCAGTGACCCCTTCTGAGCTTCCGCCACGCTGCCCAATACCGGTGCTTCGCAATACTCGCCGCCGCCGGCCGTTATGTCTTGTTGGAATGCCACGCTTTGAGCTGGGCCGATGGTGCCCATCTGTATGATGATACGTCCGGCGAAAAGTTGCGTTGGTTGGTCCGATAGGACTGCGCGGATGGCCTCCGCATCGGCTAACAGCAGGAGAATGCTGTCTGACGACTCAACCGCTTCCCGTGGCGAGGCTGCGACGGTGATTCCGAGCTCTGTTAAACCATCCGTCCTATGGCGGGTGCGGTTATAGACGGTCACAGAATGACCGGTGCGGTGAAGGCGTTCCGCAATGGGACGACCCAAGAGTCCGGCACCCAGGACGGCGATATGCATCGGCTACCTCCGCATCAGTATGGAAAGTTGTGGCCTGATCGGCCGGAGACGGGTCCAGCGGTGTGTTTATGCAGGCGGCTGATTCAGACCTTTCATCGCTGCGATCAGCGACGGGTCGGTGTGAGAGCCGGCGGCAATCGTACCATGGAGACGAAGGTCAGCCTGATTGAACCGAAGTCGCCTACCCCGAGCATCGGTGACCGTTCCGCCACTTTCTTCGACCAACAAAACTCCTGCCGCCACATCCCATTCGTTTCCCCCTGTCAGAGTGACCGCTGCGCCTGCCCGGCCTGCCGCAACCAACGCCAACGCATAGGCGATCGATCCTATCGGTCGACATTCAACCTGAGAGCCAAGCGAACGAAAACGTCCGGCCTGTAATTCCCACGGATTGACCAGCACGAGTGGGCGCTCAGGGTTCTGTTCCGCGGGGGAAGGAATTGGAGGGCATCCTGTGAGCTGTATCCCCCCTCCCCTTGTCGCGGTGAACAGTTCACCGGTTGCCGGGTTCAGGATGGCGGCGATCACCGGATAGCCATTTTCAACCAAGGCGGCAGCGATGCAGAACTGAGGGACTTTCTTGATGAAGGCGCGGGTTCCGTCGATCGGATCGAGAATCCAAACCCGTTTCTTTTGCAGCCTCACGGGATCGTCCGGCTCCTCCTCCGACAGCCATCCATCTTCCGGGAAATTCCGGAGAATTGCCTCATGGATCAGATGGTTGACC
>DAISKX010000242.1:0-6038 GCA_036820725.1 Nitrospiraceae bacterium | reverse complement strand
TACATCTCACGGCAGAAGAAATAGAGCGGGCCGGCATATCGGTCGAACCGGTGGTGCGCACGGAGTTCCGGATCGCCCGGGATTTTCCCGGGACGGTCGAACCCAATCAACATGCATTGGCAAACATCACGACGCTGGTCCGCGGGCGAGTCATCGATGTCTATACGGACCTGGGGAAACAGGTGAAAGCCGGGGACCTGCTGGCTATCTTGTACAGCAGCGAACTCGGCATGGCGCAAGCGATGTATCTGAAAGCGAAGGCCAAGCTGTATGTGGCCGAACGTGCCTACCAGCGGGCACAGACGCTCTTGAAGGAAAAGGTGATCGGGGTCGCTGAAGCGCAGCGTCGGGAGGGAGACATGATCAGCGCCCGAGCGGACAAACGGGAAGCCCAGGACCGGCTTCGTCTCTTAGGGATGAAGGAAGATCTGATCACGAGTCTGGACCGGGATCAGCAGATCAGATCGTACGTGCCGATCGTCGCCCCGTTCGATGGTCGAGTGATTGCACGGAACCTCACAAAAGGGGAGGTGGTTGAAACGACGGCACGTCTCTTTCAGGTTGCGGATCTATCCGAGGTCTGGGTGACGGCCAATATTCCGGAAAAAGATATTCCGTACATCCATGCCAATGACCTGGTGGCCAATCAGCTCGTAGAAGTGCGCGTCAAGGCCTATGTGGATCAGGTGTTCAATGGAAAAATCACCTATGTTGGGGACGTGTTGGAGGCTTCCACACGGACGATGCGGCTTCGGCTCGAGCTGCCCAATCCGGACGGAAGATTGAAGCCTCAAATGTTTGCCACGGTGCGTGTCTATTCGGACCCGGAACCGGGCATCCTGGCGTTGCCAGAGGGAGCGATTCAGAGGGACCGCACCCGCCAATTCGTCTTTGTTCAGCGCGATCCGCAAACCTTTGAGGTCCGGGATGTCAAAGTCAGCGAGTCTAACGGCAAACAGGTAAAAGTGCTCGAAGGCCTGAGCGAGGGAGAGACTGTTGTGATGAAGGGTGCGTTTGTGCTGAAATCCGAACTGCTTGGGAGCCAGATCTAAGGGCATGCTCTCTTCCTTCGTCTCTTTTTCGCTCCGTCAAGGCATTCTTGTAGTCGTGCTGGCCTGTATTGTAGTGGCCGGCGGCATCTACGCTTTCCTCACGATCTCGATCGACGCCTTCCCGGACGTCACGACCATCCTGGTTCAAGTTGTCGCCAAGGCTCCCGGCCTCTCCCCGGCGGAGATGGAACGGTTCGTCACCTTTCCCATCGAGCTGCAGTTGAGGGGATCCCCCGGTCTGGTCGAGGTCCGCTCCCTGTCCAAAGTCGGTCTAGCCATGATCGACGTGATTTTCAAAGACAGTATGGATATCTATCTGGCCCGTCAGGTGGTCATGCAACGGTTGTTGGAAGTACGCGACTTACTTCCCCCCGGCGCCGATCCGCAATTGGTTCCCAACACGACCGGACTCAGCGAGGTCTTCCAGTATTACTTGGAAGGACCCGAGGATAATAATCCGGGCCACAAAATGAGCGAGATCGAGTTGATGCAGCGCCGGACGCTTCAAGACTGGGTCATTCGACCGATGCTGAAGAGCGTGCCGGATGTGGTGGACGTCAATGCCATGGGCGGGTTCGTTAAGCAGTACCAGGTCATTGTCGATCCGGAGATGCTGCGGAAATATGATCTGGCGCTCCATGACGTCTTCGACTCAGTGGCCAAAAACAATGCCAATGCGGGCGGAAATATTCTGGAGAAGAACGCAGAAAAATATATCGTCCGCGGTGTCGGGCTGATCAAGAGCATCGAAGACATCGAACTCATTGTCGTCAAACAGGTTGGAGGCACGCCGGTCTATGTGCGTGATGTCGCCGACGTGAAGATCGGGCATGCGGTTCGCCATGGGGCAGCCGTTGTGAACGGTAACCGCGAAGCCGTGGCGGGCATCGTGCTCATGCTGCGCGGCGGGAATGCCCGCGAAGTCGTCGAGGCGGTCAAGCATCAAATCGATGAGATCCACCGAGATCATCTGTTGCCGAACGGACTCCGGATCGTGCCGTTTTACGACCGGCTCGAGTTGATCTCCGCGGCGCTCCATACGGTGTACAAGGCGCTGCTCGAAGGCATCGTGCTGGTGATCGTCGTGTTGTTCCTGTTCCTGGGGAACGTACGCAGCGCCTTGGTGGTGACGGCGACATTGATCGTGACGCCGTTGGCGACCTTCATCATCATGGACCAGGTGGGGCTGACCGCTAATCTCATGTCGCTAGGCGGCCTGGTCATCGCCATCGGCATGATGGTGGATGGATCAGTCGTCGTGGTGGAAAACGTCTATCGGCTGATGTCCGAACACCATGGCGAGAAGCAGGATCGGATGGGCTTAATCGTGCAAGCGGTGAAGGAAGTCGGGCAACCGGTGATCTTCGGCATTCTTATCATCATTCTGGTATTTCTGCCGATCCTCTCGCTACAGGGTATGGAAGGGAAGATGTTCCAGCCTCTGGCCTACAGCATCATGATTGCGCTGTTGGTCTCATTAATTGTCTCGCTCACACTGTCGCCGGTGCTGTGTTTCTTTACGTTGCAGCGCGGCAGCGAAGAAGACACCTTTCTGGTCCGGTGGTCGAAGCGGCTCTACCTGCCCGCCTTGACGTGGGCCCTGGGGCATCGCCTGGCCGTGCTGGGATTGGCGGTGCTGCTATTGGTGGCCAGCCTGGGCCTGTTCCCCTTCCTGGGCGGGGAGTTTATCCCTATCCTCAATGAGGGCTCCATCACTCCCCAGACCATCCGGTTGCCCAGCATCTCGCTGGAGAAATCGATCGAGATCGAGAAGGAAATGCAGCAAGCTGTCCTCGAGTTTCCGGAAGTCCGGATGGTGGTCTCCAAAATCGGCCGAACCGAATTGGGTAACGACCCTCAAGAACCGAATGCGAGCGATCCCGTGGTGTCGTTGAAACCGATGGATGAATGGACCACCGCTAAGACGAAACCGGAGTTGGACGACGCGGTGCGTCGACGAATCCAAAAGGTGGCCGGAGCGAACTTTCTCTTGAGCCAGCCGATTCAGCAACGCGTGGACGAATTGCTGTCCGGAGTCCGGTCCGAAGCGACCGTCAAGATCCTGGGCGAAGACTTGACGGTATTGCGAAGCGCGGCGGACAAGATTCAGGCTATCTTGGCTTCAGTGCGAGGCGTGGGCGACGTAAGAGTGGAACAGTTGTTCGGCCAGGCCTATCTGACCATCGATATCGACCGACAGAAAATCGCCCGGCACGGCATCAACGTCGCGCACATCCGAGAAATCATCACGACGGCCATCGGCCAAGAACCTGCCACACGCGTGTACGAGGGGCAGCGGCGCTTCGACCTCACTCTCCGGTATCCGGAACAGTACCGGGACAGCGTCGAGGACATTAGCAACATCCTTCTTACGACCATCACCGGCGCGCTGGTGCCGCTAGGCGATTTGGCGAAAGTGGAAATCCGCGAAGGGCCCGCGCTCATCAGCCGGGAAGGGCTCCATCGACGGATTTATGTGGGCTTCAACACACTTGGCCGCGACATTGAAAGCATCGTGGCCGAAGCGCAGCAGAAAATCGCGAAACAGATCAAGCTTCCGCCAGGTTATGAGATGAAATGGGGCGGATCGTTCGAGAACATGCAACGCGCCATGGCGCGGCTGAAGATCATCGTGCCGATCACGATCGGGCTGATTTTTCTGCTGCTGTTTTCGTCGTTCAATTCCGTCCGCTATGCAGGATTGATCATTTTGAATCTGCCCTTCTCTTTGATCGGCGGCCTGGTGGCCCTGTGGGTGACCGGAGAATATCTGAGCGTGCCGGCCTCGATCGGATTTATCAATTTATTCGGCGTTGCCGTTCTCAACGGGATCGTCCTTGTGTCCTATATCAATAAGCTGCACGAGGAAGACGGTCTCGAGGTCGACGAAGCGGTCGTCAAGGGCTGTCTGTTGCGTCTACGTCCTGTGTTGACGACGGCCCTGGTGGCGCTCCTGGGTCTGGTTCCCCTGGCGCTGTCCCATGGGATCGGCTCGGAGGTGCAACGGCCGTTGGCGGTCGTCGTCATCGGCGGGCTGGTCAGTTCGACATTGCTGACCTTGATTGTGCTGCCGGCCGTGTATGGGTGGTTCGCCCCTCAGCCTGCCCGCCAGGCTGTGCGTGACACTCGCGACGAGCCCTCGCACCAATCCACCGGCATGGTTCCCAGCGCGATACATCGCGCAGGCCAACGATGAGCCCGCTGGCATATCACCTCCTCTCGGATCAATCCTCGGCTGGGGCAACCTAGTGATTTTCCCAGGGCCACCTGGGGAGATACCCAATTGAGATCAAAGTGACGAATGGACTACATACTTGGCCATGCTGATCATGCCTCCACAATGCCAGCATGCCCAATCCGATACCAACACCCTCGACTGCAGCACTACACTTCCCCTTCATGACGGACGACTGGTCGCGTCGTGGACTCGACTCATCAGGGCCAAAGCGGTCACCAAATTAACCCGTCCAGTCCTCGGTCGTATCCGCCTACCTCGAAAGGAAAGCAGGTTCCCATGATACTGTATAAAAAATCGGTGGTCATATGTTGTGTCTGTTGGAGATCGCACTACGGAGAATTCACGCTTGAACAAGACCCGGAGGGATGGCGTGAATTGGATGCACTGATTGCCGACGAACATCTCGAGGCCGATGATTATGTTCTCTCTCACGGGTATTGCCCCACATGCCTGGAAGCCTTTCTTCAGGAATCGCACGCGCGACAACTCACAGCCGGCCTAGAGCATCGTCCTGTGTCTCCTCCTTCACTCTTTACTGTCACTCCTCACCATCGCCCTTGATCCTATGGCCCGCAGCCGACGCATTCCCCAATCAGACGATCCCAGGGGGGGCCCCCTGCCCGGTGTAGGCTCAATGACGGCGATCGTCGCCGAGACTCCGCACTTCTCGGCTGAACGGGCGGAAGTGATGGAGGCGGATGAGCCTGCCCATGGACTGGTCATTTTCGACAAGGATTTGCGCGTTCAATATGTCAATCGACAAGCCCGTCGGATGATGGAACGGGATGGGTCCGTCCGTACAGAATTCGATCCTCAGGCAAGCCTTTCGCTGCACGTTGTCAAGGCAGCGACCAAGGTGCAGGAGTGGTGGCATGAGCATCCTTCCGAACCGGATGCCGAGTTATGTATTCAGCACTCTTTCCAACTGCGCGATGAGTGTGTCACCGTGACGGCATTCGGCATGATGCCCGGCGACGATCCGTTTCAGTCGGTGATTCACGTGAACATCATGCTCAAAACCATGCCTCTCACCAGGCACGCCCCCGCTTTCATCTGACGGGTATCAGGTCGAATAACTCACTTCCCTGTAAGGTACGCCCACGGCACTCTCCAGTACCTTGCGTCTGTCCCAGCTTGATCTTCTGCGTGCGCTTCAATCCTTCATATGATCGGGAAGAGGAGTCCTGGGGCTGAATTTCTAATTGCGGGCATGCGGCTCGACGGGGTAAAGAGGGAATTGAGATAAGGGACGGGGTTGGGTATGCTGATCGGAATGTCTGACGAGAGACAAGCTTGGGCCATCCCTGTCGCCGAGCAGTATCATGCGCTGCTGGAGGTTTCGGAGTCGATTGCCGCGCACCGTGACCTTCCGACATTGTTTCGCGATCTCGCACAACGGCTTCCGCGGATCGCGCCATTCGACTTCATCGGCCTTGTGCTCCACAATTCCGACAACGGGAAAATGAGAGTCCATGTGCTTGAGACATCCGCGGTCGATCGGCTGACGACCTGCCTCGACGGATTGGAATTGCCGATAGAAGAGTCTGCGAGCGGCTGGGTCTGGACGCATCAGGAACCCCTTGTGATTCCGAGTCTGCCACAGGAACGTCGCTTTAGCATGGGTATGGCGGCGCTAGGGGAGATTGGCGTGCGATCTCTCTGTTTATTCCCGTTGACGACCGCCATGCACCGGCACGGCGCGATCGGCCTGGGAAGCCTTCAGCCCCATGCCTTCGGCCCCGGAGAAC
>DAISKX010000241.1:0-6071 GCA_036820725.1 Nitrospiraceae bacterium | reverse complement strand
AAAACCGGAGTCCTCGTAAGGGGACCGCGAGTTCAAATCTCGCCCCCTCCGCCACATTTCAATGGCTTGCGAGGCAGCAAGTGGCTGCCCCGCTTCGCGAATACCCTCCACTGTAACTGGAACTGTAACCGTTTTCGCCTGAATGTACTGACTCAGACGTTCGGCGGCCTGCCTCAGATCGTCCTCACTGGTCACATTATAACGATCGAAGACGGAACGGGTTTTGTGTCCGCTGATTTTCATGGCTACCGTCTCTGAGACACCCGCTCTAATAAGATTCCGGACCCCTGTTCGCCTCAGGTCGTGGAATGTCCTTCCGTCTAGCCCCACTCGCTTACAAGCGGCTAGCCATCCGTGTCGAAGATTGTCGAAGGGCTTGCCATTGCGATGGCAGACGTAAGGACAGGATGAATAATTTCTATCCCGTAATTCCCTTGCCTTCAACATTACCTTGAGGAAATCCCCGCTCAGGTAAATCACGCGAGGCCGTTTCGTCTTGGTCTGTACCGCAGCTAGGCGGATACATCCCCCATCTTGCGCCAATGTTACCTGATCCCATCGTAGCCCTTTGTTGCTAATAATCTCTCGCATGCGCATGCCAGTGTAGTAGGCAACGGTCATCGGGACTTTGAGATAATCAGGCGCGGCTCCTCTTACCGAGAGAAATTCATCATGCTCCAAGAAACCCTCACGCACGTTATGCTCTGCTAGCCTGGGGAAATGCGGCACTCCTGCCACCTTAGGCGGACTACAACGAGCACCGACCATTAGCATCCTCTTGAGACAATCCAACTCCCTGTTAATGGTTCCAGGTGCTGCGTGCTCTTCAAGCCGCTTTGCGATATATGCCTTGAGCTTATCGGTCGTGATCCCTTTTGCGAGCATTCCCCCGAAAACGGGTTTCAGATGTGCGAGACAATTTTCTCGCCGACACCAAGTCTTCAGGCCGCGCAGAATGTAGTCCTGCTTCAGGTCTTCTATTAGATCGTCAAACTTGGTTCGATGCATGCGGGGAGTCTCACGCTTGCCCTCTAACACCTTGTTTTCAGCTTTCTTGAGGATATTGACCGCTTCCCTCTTCTCAAAGGTACCCGTACCCTGATAAATAGGCCGCCCATTATCGTAGTACTTCATCCACCAGGGGCCTACTTCTATCAACTTTCCTGCCTCATTCTTCTGCTTGCGCCGATAGAGCATTCCCATATGTTCCCCCTACTCATCAATGAGGTCTACTACCTTCACCTTCAGGGCCTTCGCCAAGGCCCGCAGAGTGGACAAGCGTGGGTTAAAGACTCCTGACTCGATTCGGGCAATGGTCACAAAATTAACCTTTGCCTTTATTGCCAGGTCCCTCTGAGTGATCCCTCGCTTGTACCGTATCTCTGCCAGCTTGTTCATGCTAGCGTTAGTGTATATAACTACTAGCGTACAGTCAATAGGGTAATTCTGCTATTTTGTTCCGCTCTATGAACTGCTCCATATCCTGAATATCGATATGGACTCGCCGCCCCTGCCGGACTTGTGGCAGATGTCCGCCCCAAATCAGACGCCGGATACTCCATTCCGACCGCCCCAGATAGAGGGCGGCCTCGTCAATCCTATACAAACGCTTCTGAACCCGTGGCTGTGGGATCATGGGCCTCGTCGCCTCAACCTTTCCCATCCACGGATATCTGCCTGCGTGGCCTCCGCCCCATGCGATAAGGCCACAAGGCGCACTTGGTAACCTGACACTTCCGCACTTCCCCCGCTTGCTGACATGTACAATCCAAACACTTCGCTCGTATCGTCTTCATTGGCGTTAATACCTTCATCTCTAAATAGTTCTCCTTGTTGAATTAATCGTCGGGATAACTCCGGGTTTTTGAACGAAGCCTGCCCTCATGTTGAATTGGCTATAGTCGGCCCATCTGGACCGCTTGCATGTCGATGAGGCAAAGAACAGACTCCTTGTGAAAGGCGGTGCACAATGCAGCCCCCACAATTCCGTCATGAAGTCCAGGATTTCGTCCGAGCCGCCGAGGTTCTTCTTTCCCCTGCCCTACTCAAACCTGAACTTTCACCGAACGAGTGTAAAATCATCGCTCAGTACGTGATGAGTCTGTCTCACTTCGATCGCCCGTGGAGCAAACTTCTTAACTGGCGATACACCTAGGTTCTCCCCGCCAGGATGAGCGTCAGTGGTTTCATTCCAGAATGCCTTTCCTTGGTGAAAAACCCTCTCCTAGCTCACGTTTTTGTAATCCATATCGCTGGTAGCCTGTTCGCTACGGGCCGTTTTGAAGGACCCCGTTTTTAGACTGTTTAGCGACCCCTTCAATTTCCCACCTATGCCATTGTTATTCATGGCGTTTCATGCCATTTTGTTGCTGCATTCAACAGGTATCAAAACATGTACTTTCCATACCCTCAGAATGCCTCGCGCTCGCCGGTCTTCCTGCCATTGAAGAAAAGAGGGCTGCGCATGGCCGCTAGCACCTGACGGTGCACGGCTCAAGCTGCAGTCCTCCTTGGTGAAAATAAGGGGCCTAGCTTCGGTTTTTCGAACGAAGTGCCTCGGTTCGGTTAACTGCCCGTCTCCCGCCGCCACTTTCACGAAAATGCCACTATCTGCCAGCTGTCTCAAAACACACATATCATATTGAATTACCTATTGATTCATCCCATTTTTACTCCTTCTCGACACTACGTTAAGCACCGCATATGGGCCTCGCGTTCGCCGGAATACCGCTTGCGCGGTCCCGGCTCACGCTTCGGCATCACCTACTGATTGCTAGAACGCACAGAGAGCGAGTGACACGCCAAACTGATCATCCCTGTGTTGGACTAAGGCACCTACGAAAATTTCGGGGCTGTGTGTGTGTCATTGTTCATTTCATCCTTTCTTCTCTCTTTCTCTCAAACTGGATTTAGAAAAAGTAAGAAGTTAGCAGGGGCACACGCCCTGGAATTTTTAGCAGGTCGCTCGCACACAACCCCGGTTTTTTAGCACCTACCCGGCTAACAGCATGTCTCGAAATTCCTTGGAGGCACACCAGCCCCAGGTCTTGCCAAAACGGATAGAACTGGGCTTGCCTGTAGCACCCTGCTCGTAATCCATTAGACCAAGGTGCGCAAGGTCACTCATTATCAGCCGAGCGGTATCTTCGGTTTTCACCCCGAGCGCATGACGAACCTGCCCGGTAAGCAGCACGCCACCATCCGCAAACACCAAGGCTCGAAAAACCCTGCTTCGTTCCGTCGGCATCGAGGAAGACGCCACCCGTGACACTATTCGCGCATCCTCCATCGTCAGATACTGCCGTCCTTGAACTAGCGCGTGTCCACGGGCCAAGTTATACAGCACGTGGTTAGCTCGTTTTGGAGATTCCATACAAGCCGCCACGTCTCCCCGCACTCCCCGCGTATGCGCGAGCAATAGTGCAAAACGAGCGACCCAGCGCTGTGCCTCAGGATCGTCCTTGGAAGGGTTCCATACGACGCTGCGTACCCCGCCATGCTGACTAAACAGTTCCCCGAGGAATGGACTCACTACCGCCCTACACGCCTCGCGACGGGCCTTGTACGGGTCATCTTCCAACAAGGAGGCAACAAGCGCGTCCTCGTTCATGTCTCCATTTGTTTCCAACATGAGGAAGAACAAACGGCTTCCTAACTGCGCCATGGTCTCCCATACGTTATTATCGAATGGGGTTGTGCAGCCTAACCAAGCAAACACGTAATCGCCCTTGTAGCCTCGCCCTCCATGTGTGCCACTATCCGTCCAGAGACCTTCTCCATCGAGTACACGAGTAATCTTGGAGAAACTCGGAATTAACTCCTTCTTGTCGCCCCGAAACACGGAAGCCAGTTCAGGCGTTATCAGGATTTTGTGCCTGATCCGTGGTAGGAGGTCGATTTTCTCAAGATCGCCCTTGGTCCGTTGGGCCGCATGACTGACAAACGCCGCAGGGGTAAAGCCGTCTGACAGATGCGTTAACGGCATCCCATTCATCTCCGCCTCCGTAAACATCCCCACAATGGTCGTCTTACCTGCTGAGGCAGGCCCCACGTAAATCAGCGCCGTACAGGTTGTGATGTCGCTTAATAAGAGAGTGGCACTTGCAGAGAGGCCCACCTCAACCGATTCCCAGTATTCGGGAAAGTGTTTTTGTACCGTGGCCCTCATCGTTTCGTAGCTCAACGGCTGGGCTTGATAGGATTGCTTCAATTCGTTTACCGATACCGGCTCACTCATCTTTTTGTCACTCCGTGGATTTCGACGATTGGATTATCTGCGAATTGGTTCATATATCCTTCCTATGTTGATAGCCGCCTAGTTCGCACCTAGCAGTAAGGTTCCAGTTATACGAACCCGTGCCCTTGGCCTTGGAACTAGAGTCTAATTGTTGTTGGTGAAGGTAAAATCGATAAACAGCGCAGAGGCTGCGAAATCGAAGAATTGGATCGAAAAGAACAGTTTCTCTAGGTGGTTCTCGTCACCCTTTGCAGACTCTTCATGATTGCTTCCTGAGATGATTCGCGTTAGTGCTTCTGAGGACAGTCTGATAAATCGCTACATCCTTGATCTTCACAAACTCGGCATAGAATACCTCTGGGCTGATGGTGAAAACCCCACCGGTCGTAAATTGACCACCTGGGGCACTGAACAACTAGGAAAGATGATTGAATCTTACTGCCACACGAAGGGGGATGTGGGCCGTGCATTTCGGGCAGAGGGTGTGTCACTCAACCTTATCGAAGGTTAGATGAGCTGATTCGCCCTCTAATAGACATGAGGATGAAATAAGGGGACAAGAGACGCTAGTCCCAGCTATCGTCTGCCTCGTTTCCATCATGAACATCATAGCCTTCCCAGCCCACCGCGACACGATGCCCCGTTCTTTTAGCCGTAGCAATGGCAGAAGCAATCGACTCGCCGAGGATATACCGACGCTCCTCTATTTGTTCTTCACGTTTCCACTGCTTTAGTTCTTCATTGTGCTCTCCCCACCAAAGCAATCTCCCTTTCTGACATAGGTAGGCATAGCATAATCGACAACTACTGCAAGACTCTCGATGAATCCCAAAAGGGACTTCTGCGCTAGCTTGCTGTCCTATTATCTCTTCAACTCTTGCAAGATCGCTTTTCACCGTAGCCACTGGCATCCGTAATCGAACAGCAATGGTTTTTATCGACATGCCACAACCCGCCAGGTCGAAGATCGTGCAATACATTTCTGTTTTATCTAGGCGTAACCTTTCTCCAAGGTTCAGGCGTGGTGGCGGTGTCGATTCTCGAATATAGGTCCAGAACAGCTCTGGATCGGCGAAGTCATGCTTGTCGGTGTATGAGCATTCATATTGTGCAATGGTTTCGCGGGTAGGATGGGCAAGCGAAAGGCTGACTACATCAGCAGGATAAGGGCACACTTCCTGAATTTCCTCAATACTTAACCCTCGTGCGGTACTGGATTCCCTCAACACGGTGAGGTCATGTCTGAAAATTGGATGCCGTAAGAGATAGCGCCATTTCGCCATCTTTAGATTTTTTGCTCGTTCTTTTTGCTGTGCCCTACTTCGACGCGCCACGTCTCACCCCTTGCTGTGCGGGCGAATCGTACCACCGAAACGAGTCATTTTAGACAACCCTCACACGAGTGTGATTAATTAAAAAATCCGACGGACTAAAACTCCCTTTGACCCACTTGAAATTCATTAGCTTAGAAGTCATGGTGCGCGAGGTGTTGCACCAGTCTAATCGAGCAAGGAGGTTTTTACAGTGAAACATAACTTCATAATATTGTCTTTGCCGCTCGTAATACTGTTGGGCTGAAACCTCTTCATTCGATGCCAATCAGTGGCAGAGTTTACCTTCTGATATGAGGGGTAGTTATATTAGAGGCGTTTTAGAAGGTTGGTTCGACATTGCGTTTCAGCAAAGAGAATTGGTTCGTAATGGTGGCAATGAATCGTTTATTATAGGCACGCTTTATGATCCTCTGATTACGTGCATTGCAGTCAGCCGTAAACTGCCAATCAGTCAGGTTATGGCGATTGTTGAAAAGCATTTAACAGAAGTACCTGCCCAC
>DAISKX010000240.1:0-6078 GCA_036820725.1 Nitrospiraceae bacterium | reverse complement strand
ATGAATAGATTGTCTCACGTTTGCGCACGGGGGTGAGGTTCACGACGCGCGAAATAAGATGTGCGGAGCATGCCCGCCGTTGATCTGATGATATTGAGTTGATCTGATGATGTTGATCGGTCGTGCGGACGGATTACTTCGCGGCCATGACATGTTGGATGGTCTGGTACAACTGGTCGACGGCGCAATCTTTATTCAGGAACGCTTCCGCGCCGGCCTGCAGAAGTGACGACCGAACATGTTCCGCATTGTTCACGGACAGGCCGATGACCCTTACTTCGGGGTGATCCTTCTTGATTCTCCAGGTGGCCTCGATACCGTTGAGTTCGGGCATGTTCACATCCATGATCACCACATCCGGCGCGAGCGCCCCGGTGTGTGCGAGGGCCTCGTAACCGTTGCCTGCCTCTCCCACCACTTCGATTTCAGCATAGCCGTCGAGAATGCTCCTCAAGCCCTGTCTGACCATGGTATGGTCGTCTACCAGGAGAATACGGATGGCGCCGCTTGTCCTGGCAGGACCACCGGCCGACGCAGGCTCTGTCACGGAAGACAGAATGCCCCTATCCGACGGCGGGACCTCAGCGGGCGCCGGTTGCGACTTATAGGGAAGACAGATGGTAACACGGGTCCCTTGGCCGGGAGCCGAGTGGAGCGTGAGGGTGCCACCCATGAGCGCCATGCGTTCGCGTATGCTGAACAGTCCATATCCCGATGCCAGGGGCTGGTGGTTATCGGCGGCTGTGAGATCGAATCCCTCACCCTGATCCGACACGACGATGCGTAATTGGCCGTCTGCCACGTCCACTGACACGCCGGCATGATCGACTCCCGCGTGTTTCACGACGTTCAAAAAAAGCTCGCGTATCGATTGGTAGAGCAGCACGGCCCGGTCTTCCGGAAGCGTCACGCTGGTCAGCGTGGTCTGCACATCCACCGTCAGGTTGTTCTGCCGCATCGTTTCGGCCAACCAGTGCAATGCCCTGATCAGTCCTGATTCGTGTAAAACGGGTGGACTTAGTTGGACCACAAGCGAACGGGTGTACGTCAATGACTGGGTCAGCACGTGGTCCAGGTCCTGTATCCATTTCTGTTGTTCAGTCCCGCGCAGCAATTTGCGACCTTGAGTCAACTGCATGCGACCCAGCACCAGAAGTTGCGCGAGATAGTCATGCAGTTCGGCGGCAATGCGCCGCCGCTCCCGTTCTTCCGTCAGCGTGACTTCCGCCGCCAGCGCCCGCAGCCGGTCTTGGGAATGGACCAATTCGTCGGTCCGCTCCTTGACACGCTTTTCGAGGGTGGTTGTCCACTCCCGAAGGCGCTGCTCGGCATCGCTTCGTTCGGTGATATCGACACAGGAACCGATGTACCCGACAAATTCGCCGCGTCCCGTGATTTGCGGCGTTCCACGGTCGAGGATCGAGCGATATTGGCCATCGGCCCGCCGCAAACGGTATTCGATTTCAAACGGTTGCCGGGCATCGAAGGCGGTGGTGTAGGTTTCCCGATATCTCGGGCGATCATCGGGATGGATACCCTCGGTCCACCGATCTCCCAGTTCATGCTCCATAGTCCGTCCGGTGAAGTCGAGCCATGACTTATTAAAATATACGGCGCGCTTGTCCGTTCCCGACACCCAAATGAGCACAGGCACGGTATCCGCCATCATGCGGAACCGTGACTCGCTTTCCCGGAGAACATCTTCGCGTTCCTTGCGCTCGGTAATGTCGGCAATGACGCCGATCACCCGGATGAGATGCCCTCGCTCCGCCTGGACAAAGCCCCGGGCGGCGACCCAACGCACCTCGCCGCTCCGACGAACGATGCGATGTTCGCTGGCATAGGTACTGTCCCCTTCGATGGCGCGCGTGAATTGATCGCGAAGTGATGCCCTGTCTTCCTGATGTACAGAATCGAAGGCCTGCTCCAGACTGAAATCGACATCCGCAGGCCATCCCAATATCGAGGCGGTCGTGGAATCAACCCTGCAGTGTCCGTCCGGCCAGTGCGCTTCCCAGACTCCTAGAGCACTTGATTCCAGCGCCAGACGAAGTCGCTCTTCGCTCTCGCGCAACGCATTGTCGGAGCGTTTTCGTGCGCTGATGTCAAGAACCAGGGCGATGCCTTCCTCAGACCGACCAATACGTGCTCCGCCGAACAGGCCCCACAAGCGTTGTCCATCCCGCCGAATATATTGCTTCTCATACGGAGTGATTCGACCGGTGGCGTGAAACTCGTCAATGGCTTGTCGCGTTCGCGGCATCCATTCCGGAGGGGTCAGCATATCCCAGTGGAGTAACCCTGCCTGGAGGTCGTCTGTGCCATAGCCGATCATGTCGAGAAAGGTTTGATTCGCATCAGTGATCAGTCCGGATGTATTGAAGTACGCAACGCCTGTGATGCCGCTTTCCGTGATGTGGCGGAGCTGGGCTAAGAGCCGTCGATTTTCCTGTTCGCGATCGTACAGACGAAGGAGTGCACGGACCGAGGCAACGAGTTCTGCCGGTTCGACCGGTTCAAGGAGATATCCGTCCGCGCCATTTTCTAAGCCGAGCGTACGATCCGTGGACGACACGCACGATGCCGTGACATGCAGGACCATGAGGTGGGTGGTCTCCGGATTCGCTTTGATTTGCCGACACACCTCCGTCCCATCCATATCGGGTAGCAGGACGTCGAGGAGCACGAGCGGAGGCCGAAGCTCCTGCGTGAGCCGGAGCGCTTCCGCACCGGTGCGGGCTTCGATCACCTGGTAGCCTGCGAGCCGCAGCATTCGGGACTTGGCGTACCGTGCTGCATCGTTGTCATCCACGTTCAGCAAGGTGACCGACATCGAGGATCCTTAATCCTATGGTTCTCTGATCGGGGACTTCCGGGTGTTGCACCCGGGTTGGGCCAGATAAGCCCCATACTGCCACAGACCTTGAAAAATACCTCGTCATTCTAGCGATTGTCGGTTCAGGCTTCAATCGCCCCGCTCGAGTAAGATCAGCATTCCTCTTTCTACAGCGCTCGGAGCGGGTCGGTTCAATCAGCTCACCCTGGAGACCGGTAGGCCGTCGCTTCGTCGTCAGGATCAGTAATCCAGCTTCCCTGCCGGTACGTCCTCCTAGCTATGCCTGTCCGCATCAGCGAGGAACGGCTGTTTGATCGTGCTCCACAAATCCCAGGAATGCATTCCACGTTATTGGGAGCTCCGGCTCAAGTTCAAGTTACAGACAGCCGACATAAGGAAGGACGTGCCTTTGGGCAGGAGTCGTAAACCTATGTCATCCATTCTGATCATCGACGACGAAGCAACTCTCCGCGAGGCGCTCAGCTTAACTCTCAAGGAAGTGGGGTACTCCGTATTGGAAGCCAGGAATGGCCGGGAGGGCTTGGAGTTGCTGCGAAATGAACCGGCCGACCTGGTCCTGCTCGATGTCTTTATGCCTGAGAAAGATGGACTGGAGACGCTCAGAGAGATTCGTCGCCTTCAACCAACCCCCCGCGTTATCGTCATGTCAGGGGGAGGATCGAATCACTCGCTCGATATTCTCCAGGTTGCGAGTTTTCTCGGTGCCCGGCGTACGCTCGCCAAACCATTTGAATTACAGGAACTCATGAGCGTCGTGCGCGCCGAGCTGTCTCAAGTCTAGTCTTTTATCCCCTCAAACTATCTCGCTGTCACCTCGACCCTCTCACAAGGGGAAGACGGAGCATGGTTCACAATCATGTATCATCCGCATGGCCAGCTCGCCTTGGAATGGTTGCTTTCTGCATTAAAATATTGAGTAATGCCGATCTGAACGAGCGAACCCGGATCGGCGCCGACAGGTGAGCGATGTCTCGACGTAGCAGGGTAATGGCGAGGAATGGGGGCACGACCCTCACACCGGCTCCGATGCTGATACGTGCAAGTATTGCAGTCTCTATGCACAGGGCCTTGATCAAGCCGCGGTGTTTTTCCAGAATGTATCTATTCTTGGGCTTCCCTAAGGCAGGCAGGTCATACGATGCCATGGATCGAAGGAAATCCAACTCAGTCAGGCTGGTATTGGTATAAGACTGGTGATCACGACACGACGGTCGTTGAGGTGAGCGATGATGGGTCGATCGTGATTCGTGAAAACAGACAATCGGTTCGCCTGAACCTGGAGCAGTTTCAGGCCCGATATGGACCGGGACGTTGGTTTGGGCCCATCTCGATGAAGGTTGAGCTGTAAGCGACTATGCCGTCTGATCACGACGAGCACACGCGATTATCTTTCGAAGTGCATTCTACCGCTTCGGCCATTTGGCTGCCACGCCGGCAACCGACACCCGGATAGATTTCATCTCCCCCAGATATTGCGCTGAAGGAATCTGTTATTGTTCAACATCTGACAGGCCTGAGCCGCCCGGGCCTTTAAAAGCCCGATTGAAGCGGGAACCTCCGGGGAGACCGTCAGTTTGTGCTCGGACTTCACATGTTTTTTTGTATCCTTTCCATCTTTTGCCGATGAGTCAGTTTTCCCGTTGCCCGCAAAGTCGGACACTTCGAGTCCGTATTCCTTGGCGTACTGATCAAACTCCAAACAGGGCGGTGAGGTCGTCCGGAATGTCCATCCATACGTGCCGTCCTTTCTCGCCCCATAGCATCCCCATGTCAGGACGCACGCCGACAGGAGAGCGATGCCGGAGATAAGACGCATGGCCGACTTCTTGGTGAAAATACCGTGGGTAATCCTGCGAGGGGCAAGTGTATCCAGTCTTCATCTCGCTTTCCAGGCGGCCATCATCCGGAGATCTGGAGCGGGTGGAGACCGTGCAGGCGTCACGAAGGTAATGGCATGAGCCTTTGTGGGAGAGGAAAGGGCAAGTGTTGCGAGCAGATTGCAGACATGTCGCCGGCACATGGTTTGATTTTCATCGAGGGGACTCTTAGAATGCCGCAACACGAGTGATTTCATGCCCACCAAGTCTCACCTGCGGACAGTTGCACGACGCGCCGGGAAAAAAGCCGCGCCGGCTTTCTCTCTTGATGGCTCGCTGAAGCGGAGGTTTCAGCATCGCTTGCTCAAGTGGTATGGGGAGAATGGGCGAGACCTGCCCTGGCGGAAGACGTCCGACCCTTATCATATTCTCGTATCTGAGGTCATGCTCCAACAAACCCAGGTCGACCGGGTCATCCCCAAGTATCAGGAGTTTCTTGACCGCTATCCGAGCTTCAAAGACCTTGCCGAAGCGCCGGTCGAGGACGTGCGCAAAACATGGTATCCGTTAGGCTACAACATACGTCCGGAACGGTTGCACAGCATCGCCTGTGAAACCGTGGTTCGCTATGGCGGAACCTTGCCGAAGGAGGCCGAACAATTATTGTCCTTCAAGGGAATCGGGCGGTATACCGCGGGAGCCATCCGCTCGTTCGCATTCAACGAAGCCGCGGCCATTCTGGATACGAACGTCATGCGGGTTCTTCATCGCATCTTTATGGGCAAAGGCGACTCCAAAAACCAGAAAACTGTCCTCTGGAAACTGTCTGAAGATCTCATTCCACGTGGCAAATGCTATGACTTCAATCAGGCCATTATGGATTTCGGCGCGATCGTCTGCACGGCGCGAGATCCCTATTGCCTGCTGTGCCCGATGAAAGCGCTTTGCAAGACATACCCCTATGAGGGTCAACGCCGTGGTTGAGGCCATGAAAAGCAAAAAACGAAACATCGTCCGCGTGGCGGCCGCGATTATCAGCCGGGAGGGACGGTATTTGATCGCCAAACGCAAGGCCGGTGTCCACTTGGCAGGGTTCTGGGAATTTCCAGGCGGGAAGTGCGAGATCGGTGAATCATTGGAAGATTGTCTCAGACGAGAACTGCAGGAAGAACTGGATGTGACCATCTCGAATCCGGTTCCGTTCGAGATCATTCACCATTCCTATCCCGATAAAACGGTGGAACTTCATTTTTATCGCTGCTCGATTTCCGGGGGTGTGGCGGAAGCCCGTGAGTGTGCAGAGCTTCGGTGGGTGAGTCGTGAGGAGCTTCAACAGTATCGATTTCCGCCGGCCGATGAACCGGTCCTTCGCGCGCTCCAGCGGCTGTAAAACCTCATCCGGTG
>DAISKX010000239.1:0-6081 GCA_036820725.1 Nitrospiraceae bacterium | reverse complement strand
AGGGGGAAGGTAGCCGAGACGAGGGTTCTAGTGACCGCTCGCCGTGACTTGCCGGCTGGTGCTCTTACTGCGGTTGCTGCTTGCCTAGCATGGCTTTGGATTTGGCCTCGTGTGCCGCATAGAGCTGTTGCATCTCACCCGCCGTCCTCTGGTGCTCTTGCGCCGCGGTCATGAGTGCGTTGCGCCGGAACCCTTTGGGATCCTCAATTGGCCTGATCGAAGCAGCGGCCTGTTCATACTTGTCCGCTTCGGTTTGGGCCTGATGGGCCTGTTGCTGGTACAGAAGGGCCGCGGCTATATGGTCATCGGCAGTGCCATGGGATGCGACCCGGTTTTCGAGGTCTATCGCCAGGACCTGATCTCTTGCGAATGAGCAGCCCACATTTCCGATCAGGGTAAGCAATAGGAAAATTGGGATCGCCCGGAGCTTGCGCCCCATTGTCCGGTTCTGATCTATCCTGGTCATCGTACACCTCCTCATGTAATAGGCTCTTCGTCGCCGTCGAGTGCAACCAATCGACACAGTTTGGCAGCCGCCTTGCGGAGTAACATTATGCTGCACAACTGCAGGAATTCTATTAACGTGCAAGGCACGGGCCATTGGAAGGTATTCACTGAGAGCAGGCTTAATCCTTGTTGATTCTCCAAATTCTCAAGAGGTGTTCTACAGCTCAGTAATGCAAGTGCTTTTCGTCCATCCAACTCAGCGGTCGCCTACCGTGCGCAGGTTACACCTCAAAATCCTTCATAGAACATCTCGGCAACATGTCCCCAGGGCGCAAGTTGTCTGGCTGAAAAGCAATGTCCCAGCTCAATAATCCTCCATTGCGAAGATCTCACCGTCTCCCCCCCGCCCGGCTTGCGTACCTTATTCTCCAGGGTTGGGGGTGACAAAGGCACAGTGCCCGTTGGCCTTTTTGTTACTTCAAAAAAATGACGACAAGGTGGACTCGTCGGGGGCCTCCCCCCCTTGACTTTTTTGACCGCCTAACACACGGGTCCTATGTATGCCTGGTTGGGGTACGAGGTGAAGCGCGCAAGGCTATCCCCCCGGTGGGCAAGCAGAAAGTCAGGTGTGCCCGAAAGTGTGTCCCATCTCAACTTCGCACCGTCACAGTCCAGGCAACTCAGCGCAATGAATCCATGCGCTAATCCTCGCTCTGCTCTTCGTTTTCCGTTAATTCGGCAGGGGATTGTGGGCCCAGCCGCGACATGAATATGGACGTTCAAGCCCTTGGCCGCAGGCGCAGAAAGCGCCAATATTGGTCAATGCCAAGGAGAACTGGCAAAAGACGATTGAAGCCTCAAAAGTGGCCTTCGCATTTGCCCCAGGAACGAGGAACGGCAATGGAGGTCGCGCTTCCCTCATACTCCGCGAGCTGGCATACATAGGACCCGCGTGTTAGGGCCATTCAAAACTGTCAGGTGTTCCTGATTCTCCTTGCCCCGATCCACCTCTTTTTTTGGAAAAAACAAAAAAGGGATAAGTAAGCTGCTGTCTCGGCCAGACCTCTCTTAAAAGGAGGACAGGACTACATACGATGCGGGGGGATTGCGGATTATGTCCCGTTTGGGGTGATTGTTTTCTCTAGAGCGGAAGTAATTGCACTGTAGAGCTGTTCAGGCGCAGCGTCTTTGGTCAGATATGAGGCCGCCCCCGCCGCTTTCATCGCCGCCTCGACCTGCTCGCTGTTATGGACGGATAGGCCAATTACCGTGATCTGGGGGTTCGCCCGCTTGATCGCACGCGTCGCCTCGATCCCGTCCATTCTGGGCATATTCACGTCCATAATGATGACATCGGGACGCAGACTCTCGGCTAGCTGCACGGCTTCCTGTCCGTCCGCAGCCTCTCCGACTATGTGCATGTTCTCAAATCCCTCCACGACGCCCCGCATACCCTGGCGCACCAAGGGGTGATCATCCACCATGAGAATCCGCAGGGCAGCTGTGCCGGGGGCCATGGCCGCTACCCCCGATACTGGCGAGACCGGCGTGGCTGACAGGGCCGGGGCCGTGCGATCTCGAAGCGGCACACTGAGAATAGCTGTCGTTCCCTGACCCACGACTGTGCTGATCTGCAAGGAACCTCCGATGGCGTCCATCCGTTCCCGAATACTGAACAGACCGAAGTGCTTGTCCATCGCAGCCTGCTCCCGTGCGAGGTCAAACCCGTCGCCTTTATCCTCCACAGTCACCGTGAAGACCTGTTCATTCGTCAACTGAATGGCGAGCGTGGCTTCAGAGATCCCGGCATGCTTCACCACATTCATCAGGAGTTCCCGCACCGACTGAAACAACAGGATTGCGTGGTCTTCGCCCAAGTCGATGGAGGGGATGCCCAGCTTGAGCCTGACCGTGAGGCCATGCTGTTTCATTTGATCGGCCAGCCAGGTCAGGCCCATCACCAGCCCAAACTCCCGGAGGACCGGCGGAGTCAGTTGGGCGACCAGGGACCGTGAATAGGAGATAGAGTCTTGGAGCATGCGATCCGCGTCCTGCAGCTGCGGCATCACAGGAGAATCCTTCAGCACGTGTTGGAGCGCCCTGGACTCCTTCATGTATTGCGTCGCCTGTGTGAGCTTGAGGCGACACACGACCAACAATTGACCCAAATAATCATGGAGCTCATTGGCGAGCTTCCGGCGCACCCGCTCTTCCGCGAGGCTGAGTTCTGTCGCGAGGGCGCGGAGCCGCTCTTGGGATTCCGTCAGGGCCTGCGTGCGTTGCACGACGCGCAGATCGAGTTCTTCGGTGAGGGCGCGAAGTTCCGCTTCAAAGCGTTTGCGTTCCGTGATGTCTCGCGCGCTTTTGGAGGCCCCAATGACCTTTCCCGAGGCATCCTTAATCGGCGACACCGTGAGCGATACGAACACCTGGCTTCCGTCTTTGCGTTGGCGGACCGTTTCGTAATGATCGATCCGCTCGCCCTGCCGAATCTTCTCCAGAATGCCCGTCTCTTCGTGAAGCAGGTTCGAGGGGATCAGCATGGTAATGGGTTGCCCAATGGCCTCCGCCGCCGAGTATCCATAAATCCGCTCGGCTGCGCGGTTCCATGACTTGATGATGCCCGACATGTCTTTACTGATAATGGCATCGTCAGAGGATTCGATAATGGCCGCCATATGGGCCAAATTACGGAGTTCGGATGGATCTGGCTCTTGGGGGGAAGTGGTCATGGACACGTCCAGTCCTAGAAGGTTTTCATTAAGGCCTGAATGCGGCCCCTAAAATAACCGTGCGGACGGTGGGAGTTTAGCACTTTTGTCCCACACAAGTCTTTGTCACGGTGGCTCGATGTATCTTGGATCGCAACATCTGTCGAAACATGGTGTCCTGCATCGAGCTTCCCAGTTAAAGGAGGATAGTTTGTTGCTCAGCCTTGCACAAGCTAGCAGAAGGACCTGATTGGAACACATAACAGAATCGCCTAAGTATTAACCGGCGCTTGTCACACTGCGGAAAACCATGGAGCACCCAGGATGGTCCAGCTAAGTGCCAGGAGTAGAATAGAGATGTGCTTGGTAATATACGTAGGCCAAACTATCCCCTGATTGATCCTAGTATGAAACGTCGCCGTTCGGGCTCAGAATGCAGGTGGGACGTGTCTGTATGTCTGGACAACCTTCTGACCCAGGACGGACTGTGAGTCTCCTGCTGGTGGATGATACCGCCCTGATTCGCCAGGCGGTGCGCGACCTGCTGGAGCCGTTACCCACGGTGCGATTGGCCGGGGAAGCGGTTGACGGGGAGACAGGGGTGAAGATGGCGCTCGCCTTGCGACCGGATATTGTGATCATGGATGTACAGATGCCGAAGTTGAACGGAATCGACGCGACTCGCCGGATTACCGAAGCCCTCCCGCGAACGTCGGTGATTGGCTTTTCTGTCCAGACAGACAGGGCGACTCATCGGGCGATGTCTGAGGCGGGTGCGGCAACCTTTCTCGCGAAAGACCGAGCGGCTGAATTGCCCCAGATTATCGAAAGCCTCATCGCAAAGCCCCCAGGTAAGGTGGTATAGCGGACCTTCGAGTTGCCTTTGCAGCGGCCCTTCTCTTAAAATCCAGCATGAAGCTGTCTCACACCCTCCGCTTTGTCGGTGTCCGGTCATCGTGCTGACCACCGTCCTCCGGTATAGCGAAGCCCTCGCATATGTTCTATTGGCCTTTGCCGTTCGCTGGGTTGCAGACCCCTATCTCAGCATCGGCCTTCCCTTTCTTACGTTTTTTATCGCGATCGCCGTGACGGCATGGCGAGTCGGGGTAGGCCCAGCCCTCGCGGCGACGGTCCTCTCCGGTTTTGTGGCAGGCTACTTCTTCTTTCCGCAGCCGGGATTGCTGACTTTGGCATCGGGACAACTGCTGGCGGTGGGAATCTTTATCGGTGAAGCGGGGGTGCTCACGCTGCTGATTTCGGGATTAAAACACGCCAAAGAGGAGGTGCAACAGGTCAATGCCCGTCTAGAGGACCAGATGGTGGAACGATCCAAGCATTTGAAAGAGAGCTATGAGCGCGTGCGGTCCCTCACGACGGAGTTGGCGCTGACCGAACAGCGAGGGCGGCGGCAGCTGGCGTTGGAGCTTCACGATTACCTCGCCCAATTGCTCGTGGTGACCAGGATGAAATTGTCGAAAATGAGCCACTCCGTGCGCGACCCTCGCGTAAAGGAGGAAGTCAGCGGCATTGATGAGGCACTTCAAGAAGTTCTCACGTATTGCCGTACCCTCATGACGGAGCTCAACCCCCCAGGTCTTGAGACGGGTGATTTTCACACTGCACTTCATGGATTGGCCGACCGCATGGGCCGTGAAGCCTTAAAGGTCACCATTCATATCATGCAGCAGCCTACATTGACGCCGAATCAGGCGATCCTCCTGTATCAAGCTGTCCGAGAACTGCTGTTTAACGTCTTAAAGCATGCGAAAGTGGACACCGCGACGATATCAGTCAGTACCGACGCCCAGGGAAGGGTGTGTGTGGCCGTGGAGGATCAGGGACTTGGGTTCACCCCTGCGACCGGATGGCAAGCAGGGACTACGCATTTTGGTCTCGATAGTGTGCATGAGCGTATGCTGACCTTAGGAGGAGACTGCATGGTCCAGTCCGAACCAGGCAAAGGTACACGCATTGAATTAGTGCTCCCCAGCCAAACGCCCCGTGATTCATGACTACATGGTTTTGCAATGGACACTACTTTGACACGCCGGTTATTGGTCCACATCCTGGGCGAAACAAAAGCCATAGTTAGTCCCCCCCGGTGCCATAATGCGAGCGTACTGGCGCGTCATATGGTTTATTCCTACCAATGATGAGGGCTTAATCGATCATAGTTCTTGTACCGGTCTTCCACAAGGCGGAAAAGGACGCAAATAAATACATACCAGCAAAGAGTATTTCACATATCTTGTCTATTGATCCCGGCCCGCCAGTTTCTGTGAATTACTTGCCCGATGCATGACTTCCGGATAAGTTGACCAGGCGACGGTCTGGCCTTCCTCCTCAGGTAGTCTGACCTCTAGTACATACCCCATCGAGACCAATCTTCGACACGGTGAAACGGTCGTGGAGCATGTCGGCGGGTACCGCATGCCTACTCCTCCATAGCGGCGGCATCCATGTGATCTGGTGGAGGTCAGTAAGGGGGGGATGCAACCCGTATCACAGACGAGATCGGCCCAAAACAGAAAGGACACTTTAGCAACCTATGCTTCTCTTAACGATGGGATTATTGTTTGGCCTGGTCATACTGTGCTGGTGTCTGGTTCTCAGTGTCACGAGCGAGGACTCCGCACATGCGGGAGATGCAGTTCGCTCCAGGAAAGATTGCCCCAGCGGTGTCGACCAGGCCCCCCGCGCGACACTGGCATACGACGCCGATTGAGACTTTCGGTCAGGAAGGTCTGCATGTCTCTCGATCGTCTCGTCCTGTTTGTCGGAGCCGGCACATCTTTACAGCGGCTATTGTTGCGCTAGACTTCCATGAGTAACGGTTGCCCGCAAGGAGGTTGTATGGCTTGCTCACGCTGTCTGAGACCGATGATGGAAGCGGGATGGTATAGATGCCAGCGAGACAGTGTGA
>DAISKX010000238.1:0-6104 GCA_036820725.1 Nitrospiraceae bacterium | reverse complement strand
AGCAGCTTTTCGATAGCGCGGAATTGCAGGTGGTCTTCCGCTGTCACGAAACTCGTCGCGCGCCCGAGGGCCTTCATCCGGCCGGTGCGACCGATCCGATGGACGTAATCTTCCGGCGTATTCGGCAAATCGTAGTTGATCACGTGGCCGATATTCGCCACATCGATTCCCCGCGCGGCGATGTCTGTGGCCACGAGCACGCGGAACGTGCCGCGCCGAAACCCTTCAAGCGCAGCGCGTCGTTGCGATAGGCGACGGTCTCCGTGTAACACGGCGACGCGATGGCCGACCTTTTCGAGTGCTCGTCCGAGTCGATCCGCTCCGTGCTTCGTACGGGTAAAGATCAAGACGCTTTCAGCGGGCTCGGCGATGAGAGTCAGTAAGAGGCTGGTCTTCTCGCCGTGGGTCGTATGGTGAACCATCTGAGTCACGCCGTGCGCGGCCGTAGCAGTACGACCGACCGTGACCCGCACCGGATTCTTCAGGCCGGCACGAGCCAGCGAGCTCAAATCGTCCGGCATCGTCGCCGAAAAGAGCAATGTTTGCCGCTCTTCGACCAACGCTTCCAGGATTTGATTGAGTTGCGGTGCAAACCCCATATCGAGCATGCGATCGGCTTCATCGAGGACCACGATCGTGAAACCGGCGAGATTGATGGTGCCGTTCCACATATGGTCCAACAACCGACCGGGGGTCGCGACGACGATGGTCGGGTGCTGGCGAAGGCCGCGTACCTGACCTTGCATATCTTCTCCGCCTACGACGGTTGTCGCTGAAATGCGCCGATTACGACCGAGCTTCTGCACGGTTTTTTGAATCTGAAACGCCAATTCCCGCGTGGGCGCCAGAATGAGACCCCGAGGCGGTCCGGCAGGAAGATGAGCCAACCGCTCGATCATCGGAATGACAAAGGCGGCTGTCTTTCCCGTACCGGTTTGTGCGCAACCGAGCACATCGCGGCCTTGCAAGCAGGCAGGGATGGCTTGCGCCTGAATGGGGGTAGGTTCGTTGTAGCCTGCGCTCGCCAGGTCCCGCAGTAAACCTTCTGACAAACCAAGCGATCCGAAGGTCGGACGCTCGGGTTCCGGCGGGGATGCGGGTACGGATGGAGACGCAGACATAGACACAGTTGTAGAATTCAACACAGAAACACTCCTTTAGTTGTGCAGGATAGGATAGAGCGGTCAAAAACAGGGTCTACTCGCACGAATCCCATAGCCGGGGCATGGCTTGAGCCCCTGGGGGGAAGCGAGCACACAAAGCTGATGGTCTCTAATGAGAATCCTGCTGTTGGCATCGCAGGAAAACGAGGTCAGAACACCGAGGGAGGGAGAACCAGGAAAGGGGTTCGCTCCAGAAGAATCTGATCGCGCTGCGATGACGGGGCCTGGTTGTTATATAGTTAGCACGGTCGCCAGGCCGTCTCGACAGTGACAGGCACACCATACAGGACCGGAAAGCACATGTCAATGACGCTTCTCTTTCGATCAGCCCTGTCATGCATACGTCAATCGTCAACCGTCATTCGTCAATCGGGGCTTGCCTACTGCAAGACCGTCAACCGTCATGCGTCATTCGGCAACCGGGGCTTGCCCACCGCAAGACGTCAATCGCCAAGCGTCATTCGTCAACCGATGTTGTTCGTCTTTCGTGTTCGTCGCCCACGATGACAATTGACGATTCTGCAGAGATTTCACGATACGTTCTGTCGTCCGTCCCTTGTCCCGCGTCGCCCACGGATGACGAATGACGGTTGACGGATGACGACCCTGCAGAAGACGTCGTGGACCTAGTTCAGACTCGACCAGAGGCCGGGGAGATGGATGGCGGCCAAACGGGTCAGTTCAGCGTGAGACTCGGCAGAAACGTGAGTGAGCGCAATGCCGAACGTAGTGGCACTGGTCCAGCGAACCGTTGCCCGGCGTATGAGCAGGGTCGCCTTACGTCCCGGGGGGATGAGGAATACGACCAGTTTCATGTCCAGCCGTACGTGATGAGTGCCTCGTACGCGGATGCCAGCCGTAGTGAAATCCTCGACGACCCCGCTCGCATAGAAGTCGCCATCGGAATAGTACATCAGACATTGCACGGGTTGGCGGGTGGGAGTGCGTTCCTGGAAGCCGGGTTTGCTGTCAGATTTCATTCGCGTGGTACTCAAATCGTTGCGGGGGGCGAGGAGATGTGATCCAGGTGGCTCCCCGATATCTTGATTGCCACAGAACGAAGGCAGCCGCCATGACGATACCCACCCCATCAACCACCAGATCTTTGAGTTCGGGACCGCGGCCCGGTACCGAACCTTGGAGCGTTTCCGTCCAGAGCCCAAACAACAAGGCAAAGAGGGAACCGGCAGCGAGCGCATAGGGAAGTGGCCAATGACGCCGGTACAGACCGGTTATGCTCAGGCAGGCGAGGAAGCCATAGGCCGGGGCGTGTAAACAGTCCAGGATCTGACCGGGAAACAGGAGGAGGAGCCAACCAAGAGTGCCGACGCCGGGCGAGGCAGTCGCCAGCACGCTTAACACCACCATATATGTGAGGATCGATCCCGCCAAGAGCAGCATGCTGACTTCCTTGAAGATGAGGGACGAAACATAACGGGCTGAGGGTCCCAATAACTATTAGGCCTCGGTAGCCCTCTGTAGGTCTTCCGAGGGGAAACACGAAGCGGATGGTGGAAGAAGGATACCGATTCGCAGGAAATGCGTGCTCGCCGGTTGAGGAACCACCCTCAATCGGCAGCCTGGGTGAGACTGGTCCGCTTAGTCTGAAAGCCGGAGTAGCGGCAAGGAGAAAGTAGTGGTGGGTGACAGCCTAGATAGAAGAGCCGGACTTTTCAGGTTTCTGATGAATCCAGTCGAGGGGAGAGAAGGCATGGGCAAGGTAGGCATGGCCAAATCCCAGGACGAAATGGGCTTCCTCGATCCGCAATTCCCATAGTTGAAAGTCGCTAAAGCCGAACAGCATGGCTGACTGCGGAAATCGTTCGACATACCGTTCCTTGATCTTGGCGTGATCCGCATGTTGCGCGGCGAGGATCATAGCTTGTCCCTGTAAATTGCAACGTTTGAGAGCGAGCGGGTTTTTCTCCGGTCGATCCGTTTCTGACACAAACAGGCTGACCTGGGGAGTTTCGAGCAGATGCTGGGTGTGAAGCGCCAAGCGGCTGATGTGAATGTAAAGCCGGGTCCAGTTTTCTCCTACCAGGAATGGAACATGAGAACCGAAGGGCCGCCCGTGCCGCATCGTCAGCAACACGCCGGTCCGGATCTCGTCCACCAGTTGTTTCCATGCGGCCTGTACATGGCCAGGCGGAAACGAGGATGGCATGGTCATGATGACCTTCTCCTCGAGGGGACTACATAGGGGGGCGATCGGGAGCGTATTGTAGCGGGAAATGTCGGCACGGCCAAGATGCAAATCCTCACCCAGAGACCCCCCAATCAGTTTTCCTTTCAAATCTAGGGACCCTACTAGCAGTGCAGCAGAACTGCGTACGGTAGGCTGCAACGAGTCAACTAGGAGGTGGACAGATGAATAAGTGGATGACACCAGTGGCCCTTGTCGCGGCAGTGGCCTTCAATCTTTCCGTCGTTGGTTGCGCGCAGAATGCGGCTGAAAAGCGCGCGGCCAAGCCGAACTTCAGTGAACGTATTTCGCGCGATGCCGTGACCGGCGACGTCAAGGACGTGGGCAAGAACTACGTCTCGATCCGCCAGGATAACGGAGAAACAACCAGAGTGCGTGTCAACGATCATACCAAGATGGATCCGGTGACCGAAGGCGACCATGTCAAAGCATTCGTCACGGATGACGGGTACGCCTCGACCATCCAGCGTTCGCCGAGGTAAGTCGGATCAGCCTGCCACGAGGGGTTAGCGTCATTGAGTCCCGCGTGGGCAAGAGGTCCGCTAAGGCCAGGAAACCGGCGGGAGCTCACGTTGTAAAACACGTGGGCCGCCGGTTTTTCTTTTGTCCGCTCGTTCCTATCTTGGATCCGATATGTACTGTCAGACGGCCAGAGCCGAGAGCTCAGACCTGGCTGGTCGAGGCGGAAGGTTTGGCAGTCGACGGGCGCCGGCACCGGGAAGCGAGGAGACCCGCCATGACTCCTGTCACGAGTGTCGCGGTGCCGATCCCGACGAGACTGATGACAGGGCTGAAGGTATCCGCCACCCAGCCGAACAGCGTCATGCCGAGCATCGCGAAGGCCATGGTACCTGTATTAAAGACGCCAAACACGCGAGCAAGCATCTCTTTGGGCGCCATTTCCTGCAGAGTCGCCGAGACAACCGGAGTGACCAGTCCAGAACTCCCCCCAATGAGCACGATGAACAGGGCGGCGACGATGGTCACCGGAATGACCGTAAGCCCGAACACAGCGAGACCGCCGACAATAGACGCACCGACAATCATCCATAATCGTTCACGGAAGTCGGCATGGTGTCTCCATGCCAACCACGCCGTCGTGCTGAGGACACCAATGCTGAGTGCCGACCATAGCCAGCCTATTGCAACGGAGTCAGCATGCAACAATCGTTTGCCGATCACAGGCAACAAATAGACAAAGCCGGTGATGCCGAGGGTAAAGAAGGATGCCACGATCATTAGCCCGAGAAGCAACCGATTGTCGATGAATACAAAGCGAAACCCGATGTGGAGATCGCGCAAGAGGCTCTGCCGACGACGACTCGACATTCGGTGCGGGATCTTGAGGGGAATCTTGGCCACGGCTGAAAGGAGGAACGCCCCGGCAGTAATATAGAGCGCATTCGGCGCGCCAATCACTGCGATGAGTACGCCGCTGATGGCCGGGCCGAGGAGCTGACCGATTGTCGTGCTGCTCTGCATAATCGCATTTGCTCGGGTCAGTTGATTCTGTTTCACGAGCAGAGGTATGGCAGCATTGAGTGCCGGTCCAAAGGCCATGCCAAACAGTGCAACCACAAAAACTAAGACATACAGCCGCATCAGGGTCAGCAGTCCTAATGCGTAGAGGAGCGGGATCACCGTCAGCAACACTGCCCGCGTGACATCGAGCACAAGCATCGCGGCTCTTTTGGGAATCCGGTCAAGTAAGACGCCGACGAAAGGACCGAACACGAGGGGCGGGATCGTCTCGAGGATTCCGATGACCGTCATCTTCAACGCGGACCCGGTGAGGTCATAGACAAAAAACAGCAGGGCGACTTTACTCACCCCGTCCCCGATTTGCGAGAGGATCTGTCCTACCCAGAGCCAGCCAAAATTATTGACACTCAGTAGCTGCCGCCATTCTGCGAGATGCTCCGACAGCGACTGACGCCGAAACTCCACCACGATGATCCTTCATGAACGAAGAGGTGAGGAAAGCTTTTGAACTCGCAGAGGCTAAGGCAATTTTAGCTGCCTTGCAACTCTCCGTCCTTGTCGCTCGTGTCTCGTCACACGTCTCTCGCCTCGCAATTCAGACCCAAGCCCTTATAGAGACAGAATCTATCTCCGCTGTTCCTTGCTCAGTTGATTTCCCCTTGGGGAAAAGGGTATCCATCTAGACAGGTTCGTTCAGCCGAATCGTGAACGGCCGAGTACGATCAGCGGCGCGTACGTGTGAAGGGTGACGATGTTATTTATCGGTTGCCAAGGACTATCTCGCGATCGATGCTTTTCACCTGAAAGGAAGCCAGATATGAAACAATCATGGTTATTGTTGGGGCTCTGCCTCTCGATCGGGTTGGCTGGGTGCGGCGGCGGGAGCAAAGCGCAGATCAAGGAAGACCGGCTGACTGTCGGCAAGGTGCAAGGAGAAGTAAAGGTCGGGATGTCTGCTGCCCAAGTGGCGGAATTGTTAGGGTCCCCGAATATCGTCACGACCGACGACAAACGTCGCGAAGTCTGGATCTACGATAAGGTGTCGACCGATCGGGTCGATACCAGCAGCTCCACTTACGGCACGCTGATCATTATAGGAGCCAATAGCCGTGACAGCTCAAGTTCTCAACGACAACGCACCTTGACCATCATCATCAAGTATGACGAAGAGAAGAAGGTTAGGGACTTTGCCTACAACTCCACCCAATTCTAACCAATTAGGAGCAACTGTCTTACATGTCAAGCAATCTGCG
>DAISKX010000237.1:0-6120 GCA_036820725.1 Nitrospiraceae bacterium | reverse complement strand
ACCCTCTGCGCAGATTGCTTGACATGTAAGACAGTTGCTCATAATTCAAAACTCAGCACTTCCCTAAATCCATGCGCCTGACCTTCACCGTTCAACGCTTCAACCCCGAAACCGACCTTCATCCACATCCCGAGGACTACCGACTCGACGTCGGCCGCGGCACGACGGTTCTGGAAGCATTGATCCGGATCAAACATGAATTGGACGGCAGTCTCTCGCTTCGCTATTCATGCCGTTCCGCCATCTGTGGCTCCTGCGCCATGAAGATCAACGGCTCCGAGAAGCTGGCCTGCCGCACCTCGATCCGTAAGGAAATCGAACGCCACGGTAGAATGGACATCGAACCGCTGCCGCAGTTGCCGGTGATCAAGGATCTGGTGGTCGATATGTCCTCGTTCTGGCATAAGATCACGGCCGTCGCGCCCTGGCTCCGGTCTTCTTCACATCCTATCCAACGATATGGTCCATCCGGACAGCTGCGGCTCATACCCACTCACTATCAGTTTTTCAACGTCGATGCCTGCATCATGTGCGGGGCCTGCGTGGCCGCATGCACGACGCATGAAGTCTCGAAGGGTTTCCTCGGGCCTGCCGCGCTGGCCAAAGCCGATCGATTTCTGTCCGATCCGCGTGAGCCGGAGTCCGCCAAGGCGCACCGGCTCCAGGTGTTGGAGCGGGCGAATGGGATGTGGGACTGCACCCGCTGCAATATGTGTGTGCAGGTCTGCCCTAAGGACGTCAAGCCGATGGAAGCCATCATTCGTCTGAGACGGGGAGCCATCCAGCGCGGGCTGACTTCAACGGAAGGGGCCAGGCACGTGACCGGCTTCACCGAGATCATCGAGCGTGAAGGCCGGTTGAATGAAGCCGTGATGCCTCTCAAGGTGATCGGCACGAACCCGGTCAGATTGCTCCGGGTCATTCCCCTTGGTCTCAAAATGCTGTTGAAGGGGAAAGTGCCGAGCCCGTTCGGACACGCGTTGCCCGGAATCGAGCAGATCAGGGCTATCTTTGCCGTCTTCCACCGGCGCAAGCGCCCGGTTCATCCCTGATGGGCGCGACATTCACGTTCCTGGATGACATTGCGCTGGCCGATATGGCCTTCGAAGCCACGGCGGATTCACCCACTGAACTCTTCGATGGCGCGACCAGCGCCTTGATCGAGAGCCTGGCCAATCCTCTCACCATCGGGCAGTCATGGCATCATCCCATCAATCGGCACGCCGACGATGTGTCGTCCCTGCTCTTCGCCTGGCTGGAAGAAATGGTCTATCTCAAGGACGCGCACGGCGTCGTCTTTCATCATGCTTCGCTTAAACTGGACCGCCATCCAACTCAGGCAACCTGGCATCTTCACGGAAAACTGGTCGGCGCACCGGTCGATCCCGGCACGCAGGAGCTGCGTTCTGACGTGAAAGGAGTGACGAAGCATCTGTACGAAGTTTCCGAATGTTCTGGAGCATGGCGCGCAAGGGTCGTGCTCGACGTATGAGGCTAAACACCGTTGAGATCGCCGTGCCAATTCAAAAACATTCGAACTGGGCTGACCAGCCGGTCCGGTCCTTCTCTGGATGCCATCCCTGAACTGTATCTCATGCGCGATCCCAAAGATCGGGTGTCACAGGGGTATTCTCGATCTCTTGGATACGAACGGTCTCACCGCACAGCACGCCCGCTTGCTTTTAAAAAAACTGTCTCAATATTGGCCTAGGGAAACAGGGAAATGACCCGACGATATGAGGCATGATCGAGACAACACACTCGGCAGGGTTCTGGTGCGGTATCGGGCAGTCCATGTTTATGCGTTCATCGGTGCAGCAGACGCATGCCTTCCGGACTAGGCGCTGGGGCTTCCCCCGCAAAGCTGAGAGCCAAATGATCGGCACAAAAGTCCGCTAGTCGTTGGCCCATCTCCTGTACATCGGCGCGATTGGCTGCTTTGCCTGGGTATAACCACCCTGACTCGTCGGGCTATTGGAGGACGCAGCCTCTACGTAGGAAAACGTATGGCACGTAACAGGAATGAAACATACGGGGGTATGAATAGAAAAATAAGAGAGTCAAGCCACAAGATATCGTGGCTGATGAAATCCAACATTCAATGCCCAAGAATTAGGCAATGTGAGCAGAATTGCATCCTGGGCGCACTCTGGAGCCACCGGTGAGACTTATCCACAGACTTATCCCCAAAACTTGTGAACCGACATGGCACACAGTTTTGGCCTGGCCATTCTCATCCTTCTATTGCTGACAGCTGAGGTCATTGGAACCTAATTCAACGCAAAGGGAATGGGTGTCATCGACGGCGACACCATCGAGGTCCCCCAACATGGACAAGCCGAACGCATTCGCGTGAATGCCATCCCCATCGATTGTCCTGGGAAGGGACAACCGTTTAGTAAGAGAGAACGAAACAATTTACCTCTATGCTTGTGGGCAGGGAGGGAGAGCGTTCACTTTCAAGCTCAATCTGTCTCTATAACTCGAGGTGGTATATATGTTTCACCTCGAAGGTTGCACTGGCAATCGCGGCCGGTTAGTGTGAGCTTATGACAGCCGTCTCTTGATCGTGCACAATAATCGTCCTTGAACTCGACGGCCCTCGATTCTCGACCTTTCGTGCTAACTTTGATCCGCTTTATCTAACGTAGGTTTGAGCATGACGCGAGACCTCCACGGTTATAGCGTTGACAAGATCGACGATCAGATCTGGGAAATTCCAACGTCGCAGAAACCCGGCATGCTGGTGCCCGCTCGTATTTATGCGACCGAATCCATTGTGACCGCAATGGACCGCGGCGTGTTCGATCAGGTCACCAATGTCGCGTGCCTGCCGGGCATCCGCCGCTATGCGCTCTGCATGCCGGACGGTCATTGGGGCTATGGTTTTCCTATCGGAGGGGTGGCCGCCTTCGACCAGCGGGACGGCGTGATTTCCCCCGGTGGTGTGGGATACGACGTCAACTGCGGCATGCGACTGATCCGCACTGATTTATCGCTCGCGGACGTCCAGCCTCGATTGGAATCACTCATGACGGCGCTTTTCCGCAACGTGCCGGCCGGGGTAGGGGCGCATGGGTTCGTGAGTCTCGATCGGAAAGACTTTGATGCCGTCATGCGACAGGGCGCGCGCTGGTGCATTGACCGGGGGTACGGCTGGCATGCAGATCTCGAACGAATCGAAGAGCGGGGACGAATCGCCGCTGCCGATCCCTCCACCGTCAGTGACCATGCCGTCACCAGAGGAATCAATCAGCTTGGGACGTTGGGGTCCGGCAATCACTATCTCGAAGTTCAAGTGGTGGAAGACGATCGTCTCTTCGATCCGGAGACCGCCGCCGCCATGGGCGTTCATGGCCGTTCTCAGATCGTCGTCATGGTTCATTGCGGATCACGAGGGTTCGGCCATCAGGTCGCGAGCGATTATCTCAAGACCTTCGAAAAAGCGATGAGACGCCACGGGATCACGGTGAAAGATCAGCAACTGGCCTGTGCACCCTTCCAATCTCCCGAAGGCCAACAGTACTTTGCGGCCATGAATTGCGCGGCCAACACCGCCTTCGCCAACCGGCAGGTCATTACCCACCAAATACGTCGAGCGTTTGAGTCCGTCTTCGGTCAATCGGCGGAAGCCCTCGGCATGGAGCTAGTGTATGATGTCGCGCATAACATTGCCAAGGTCGAGCGTTATCCGGAGGGGGACCTCGTAGTACACCGGAAAGGCGCCACCCGTGCATTCGGACCTGGACATCAGGAACTTCCCCCGTGTTACCGCAACATCGGCCAACCCGTCATCTGTGGCGGATCGATGGAAACCGGGTCATATCTGTTAGTCGGAACGAATCGCGCGGGGGAGGATACGTTTGCGTCCACCATGCACGGCTCGGGCCGGACCATGTCACGCGGACAGGCCAAACGATCGGTACGTGGCGAAGATCTTCAGCGGCAGATGAAACAACGCGGCATCGTCGTCAAGGCGGTCTCAATGTCCGGCTTGGCGGAAGAAGCCGGATTCGCCTACAAGAATATTTCTGACGTGGTGGAAACGGTGGAGCGTGCGGGAATTACAAAAAAGGTGGCGGAATTGAAACCGATCGGCAATATAAAAGGCTAACACTGTGACACGCGTCCTCTTCGATGGACCAACGCCGACACCCTCGCTTTCCCGTCCGCTTCCGAAGTTCATTCACTTCGGTCAATCTTGTCGATGGAGAAGGGCACGTCCTGGATGTTTCACTCCGCGGGTGCAGAGTCTACAGTCTCACCGATGTCCACCCCGGCACGACCTTGGAACTTCGCATACACGCTGCCGAACACGAGCCGTCGATCAACGTAGAGCAGGCTGTCGTGCGCTGGTACCGCGACCATCACTTCGGGATCGAGTTCGTGACGCTCCAACCTGAGGAGTGGGCGCGTCTTCAGCACACCGTCACGGATCTCGAACGGCAGCCGTATCAACAATCGAAGGAGCAAACATAGCAAGCCCGCATTGTTTATGACCGCCTCTGCTACAACCGCAAATACACCGCTGCGACCATGTTCGTCGCCCCTCGTCCGCCTAGGCACCACGTCAATCGCCAAACGTCATGCGTCAACCGGGGTTTTCTCGTGAGAGGCACCGTCAGCACATCATCACATGTTCATTTTGGCGCTTCATGACGGTCGATGCATGACGGTGACGTGTTTACACCTATTCCTCTTCACGTGGATCGCTTTGGCTGGTCGACGTGTGATCTCCTTCTCCTCCGTGCGGCGTAAGACTTCCATCCACAGCCCGTATCACCTTCGACTACAATGAAACAGCCGCAGTCGGCCCGTCCGGTGGTCCTCGTCATCGACGACAAACCAGCTATGCGATCACTGATCCGTGAGACGCTGGAAGCGGCAGGCATGACCGTCTTGGAGACGAACGTCGGGCCCGCGGCCGTCGTCTTGTTTGAACAGCACACCCCCGATCTGGTCCTTCTGGATATCGTCATGCCGGACATGAAGGGTTTGGACACGTGCGCTCGGATCCGATCGCTCCCGCGCGGAAATCGTGTGCCGGTTCTCATCATGACGGAGCATGGCGATGCAGATTCCATTGCGATTGCCTACGAACATGGAGCCACCGACTTCATGATCAAACCGATCAATCCGATGATTCTTCTCCACCATACCCGCTACATGCTTCGTGCGAAGAACGTCCTGGAGGCGCTGATCAAGAGTGAAGCACGGCTCGAGTTGGCGCAACGGATCGCACGGATCGGCAATTGGGACTGGGAGCCGCGAACAAATCGCTTTACCATGTCCAATGAACTCTGCCGGCTCGTCGGCATACGACCTCAGGATTTCGGGGGAACCATCGAGGATTTTCTTGCCTTGGTCCATCCTGAGGATCAGGTATCCGTCAAACAAGCCCTCGCCGACATTCAGACCCGCCACAGACCCTGCGACATGGATCATCGCGTGGTGCTGCAGAACGGCATCGATTTTACCATTCATCTCCAAGCGGAGGGCATACGCGACGAACAGACGCATGAGCTCATCGTGATCGGTACCGCGCAAGACATCACGGAACGAAAGCAGGCGGAACGTGCCATCCATCGCCTCGCGTATTACGATAGTCTGACCGGCCTCGCCAATCGTGTTCTCTTCAAAGACCGGCTCTCTACCGCGTTGTCGCATGCGAAACGGTATCGGACCCATCTCGCCATCGTGTTTATCGATCTGGACCGCTTCAAACTCATCAACGACACATTGGGACATACCGTCGGTGATCTGCTCCTCAAACACATGGCGGAGCGTCTGAGTGATTCGGTCCGCCACAGCGATTCTATTTCTCGGAGCGGTGAGCCGGAGCATTCCCAAGCCTTGGCCCGGTTAGGCGGCGATGAGTTCACGATCCTCCTGACAGACCTCGCTCACCCTGAGGATGCCGCGAGGGTGTCCCGCAGGATTCTCGAATCGCTCGCTCGCCCCTTTGTGATCGACCAGCACGAGATCTTCATCTCGGCCAGCCTCGGCATTTCCATCTATCCCTCCGATGGTGAGACGGCCGAAGTGCTCCTCAAGAACGCCGACACTGCGATGTACCATGCCAAGGAGCAGGGACGGAGCAACTGTCAGTTTTATTCAACC
>DAISKX010000236.1:0-6134 GCA_036820725.1 Nitrospiraceae bacterium | reverse complement strand
ATTGTTCCAGCAGGACGTCAATGTCCTGTGGGATCTCGCCGTACACGACCTGTCCATTATGGACTATGTATTGCCCATGAAACCGCGGGCCGTCTCTGCGACGGGGATGAAGCACTTTCAAGGCGAGCCGGACAATATCGCCTACCTCACCCTATTCTTCGACAATCGAATGATCGCCCATGTGCATGTGAACTGGTTGGCGCCGGTCAAAATCCGCCGGACGCTCCTCGGGGGAAGCCAAAAAATGATCATCTACGACGATGTCGAACCGAGTGAAAAGGTGAAGGTTTACGACAAGGGCGTGACCATGCCGCCAATGCCTGCCTTGCGGGAACATCAACCGCCGCTGCAGTTGGGTTATCGCATGGGCAACATGCTGGCGCCTCAATTGGATACCACCGAAGCGCTCAAGGTCGAAGCGCGGCACTTCATCGACTGTATTGTGAAGCAGCAACGTCCGGTGACGGACGGGGAGGCGGGCGCGCGTCTGATTCAGATTCTCGCGGCGGCCAGCTTGTCCATGGCCAATCGCGGCAAACTGATTGATCTGGAACACCTCAAGGCGGCTGCATGATCGCCTTTTCAGACTTGTCGGCGCAACACCGTCCCCTGCAAGCGGACCTCTCCGCAGCGATAGCCCGTGTCGTCAGCAGCGGTCAATTCGTGCTCGGGGAGGAAGTGGTCGCCTTTGAGCAGGAATTCTCTCGCTTTTGTGGAGCGACGCATGGAATCGGGGTGAATTCCGGAACAAGCGCGCTGCACCTCGCCATGTTGGCGGCGGGGATCGGCCCCGGTGACGAGGTGATCACGGTTCCGTTCACCTTCGTCGCCACCGTCGCCGCAATCCGCTACACCGGAGCCGTTCCTGTCTTCGTCGATATCGATCCGGCCACACTGACCATGGACGTCACGCGGATCGAACGTGTGCTGACGAAGCGGACCAAGGCCATCGTACCGGTTCATCTCTATGGACATCCGGCTGATATGGATCCCATCGTCGCGATCGCACGTATGCATGGCCTCGTGGTCATTGAAGATGCCGCGCAAGCGCATGGAGCACGCTATAAAAGTCGAACGGTGGGCACCTTGGGGGATATGGCCTGCTTTAGTTTTTACCCCGGCAAGAATCTCGGCGCCTGCGGCGAGGGCGGAATGGTCGTGACCAATCAGGACGACTACGCCCGCCAGATTCGGATGTTGCGTGATTGGGGGGCGGAGAAGAAGTATCACCATGAACTCTTAGGTTTCAATTATCGGATGGAAGGCATTCAAGGAGCCGTACTCCGCGTTAAGCTTCGCCAGTTGAACGCCTGGACGGAAGCACGACGCGCCTTGGCAGCCCGGTACGATAGGCTCTTCAGAGACCTGCCGGTTACCATCCCGCCACAGCAACCCTGGGCTGAGCATGTCTACCATTTGTATGGAATTCAGGTACCGCAACGAGATCAGCTCCAACGAAGTCTACAGGAGGATGGCATTCAGACGGGCATACACTACCCTGTTCCGGTTCACTTACAACCCTGGGCGAAAGGCCTTGGGTTCACATCCGGAGATTTTCCGTGCTCGGAGGCCGTCGCGGCTCGGGAACTCTCTCTGCCCCTGTATCCGGAACTGACGCCTGCACAGGTGTGTCACGTTGCCGATGCGCTTCGGGCGGCCTTGCAAGGTACGGCACCGATCACGGTTTCCACTCATGGCTCATATCGTTGAAATCGATTTCAAAGACAGGCAACTCGTCAGACGATACGAGCGACTGTTCGAAGAGTGCCCCGACGCGTGTATTCAGCAATCCGCCGATTGGGCGGAAGTCATCCAAGACCTGGGTCCGGACCGCCCGATATTTCTGCTCTGCGAACACGACGGCCGTGACATCGCGGGGTTGCCGCTCTATTTGTATGAACAGCCCACGGGGAACATCTTGACCTCCGTTCCGCAACCGGGGCCTCTGGGTGGCGTCTTTTGCCGTGTAGGACTGACATCCGAGGTCCGCACAGCAGCATATCGTGCATTGCTGGAGCAGGCCCAGACCATCGCGACCAGGCATGATTGTGTGACCCTCTCGCTGATTACCAACCCGTTTGAAGACGATCTCTCCGAATACGAGACACATCTGGCACCTGATTACATTTTTGAAAATTTCACCCAGTATGTGCCTTTGGATCAGCCGGCGCACCGGAACCATGGACACAGGAACAATCTGAATCGGGCCAAAGCCGCCGGTTTTACGATCGGTGCCTGCAAGAGTTTTGATGAGTTGAACACATGGTATGCCTTGCACAAGACCCGGCACACCGAAATCGGCGCGCAACCACTCGACTCCCGCCTGTTTCGCAATCTGTTTGAACGCCTGGTCTCAAAGGGCAAAGCCCAACTCATTCTGGTGAAACGAAACGGCCGGATCGTGTCCGGCGGCTTCTATATCCATCACCGCCGGATCCTCGATGTCTTCATGATCAGTTTTGCTAGCACGGAAGCCAAGCATGCGCCCAATTTTCTGAACACGGATTACTCGATGGAATGGGCGAAAGGACTGGGGCTGACGATTTATAACTGGCAGTCCTCGTCCAATAAGCAATGTGGTGTCTATCAGTTCAAGCAGCAATGGGGGAGTCTCGATCGTCCCTATTATTTCGTCACCAAGATCACCGATCGGCACAATCGTCTCGCGTTATTTACCGCCGATCTCCTTCGCCGTCATTACCCGTGGCACTACGTCATGCCCTACGGCGTATTCGAGCGGGGGTTTGCTCACAGACGTTTCACGAAGTGCTGAATCGAAAGGAGCGCATCACTATGTCCTCACGAATTCCTGCCTATGACTTTGCGTCGGCTGCCGCCAGGGACTTTCCCTCGATCATCACCCTCGAGAACACGAACGTCTGCAATCTTCGCTGCGTTCATTGTCCTCAGGGACAGGGCTATCCCGATCGCCCCGACTATCACGCAACCTATATGAACTGGGATGTCTACACCAAAGCGATCGATGAAATCGCGCAACATCAGATCACGCTGCTCCGTTACTCCCCGGATGGCGAGGCCCTGATCCATCCGCAGTTTTTGGATCAGACCGCCTATGCGAAGGCCAAGGGGGTCAAACCGGTGGGTCTGACGACCAACGGAGTGCTGTTGGATAATCCCGCGATCGAAAACGGGAAGCGCCAGGCCAAGAAAACCATGATGGAGCGACTCCTGGAAATCGGGATCGACCTCATCGATATCAGCCTCGATGCTGCGCGCAAAGAGTCCTACGAACGGGTACGGGTGGGTGCAAATTACCATCGGGTCTGGTCGAATATTCATCGGCTCCTGTATTACCGGGAGAAACTGAAGGCGCCCACCAAGATCATGCTCAGCATTATCGTCCAGCCTGAAATCACGCAGGAGGAAGTCGATGAATTCGTCAAGTATTGGACTCCGCTCGTGGATCGCGTGATTGTGCGAGGCTATCTCACGAACCTTGGCCTCACACCGGACAAGCCGGGTACAGTGGTCGACCAATTGCGAGACGTGGAACGGTGGCCCTGTCCGCAGTTCTGGAAACGCACCACCATCGGGGCCGATGGGTCCATCCGGTTCTGCGTAGTCGATTGGCTTGAAACGACGGTATTGGGCCACATCGGCACCCATAGCATTAAGGAGTTGTGGCACAGCGACGAATATGAGCGCCTCAGACAGGCGCATCTGGAGGGCCGGTACGCAGACGCCCATTCTCTGTGCGGTCCTTGCACCGACTGGATGGGAATGCGCTGGGACTGGGGCTTCGAACTCGCAGTCGATGCAGTCATGGGAAAACGCAAGGTGGATGACATACCTCCTCCCACGACCAATCTTCCTACCAAGTCGGCGGCGACGAACATCGTACCTCTGGCATCAATCGCGCGACCTGCTGCCAGGTAAAAGGAGCGTCCCATGGGGTTGCAACGGGTCTTGATCACTGGTGGAGCCGGTCTGGTGGGCTCGCATATCGCCGATCAACTCATCGGCGATGGTGCCTCCGAGGTGTTCGTGCTTGATAATTTCACACGTGGACGCAAGGAAAATTTACAGCCTGCCATGTCGAGCGGGCGCGTGACGATCGTCGAGGGTGATATTCGCGACCGGGCCTTGCTCAACGACCTGATGCAGGGCATCGACGTCGTCTTTCACCAGGCTGCGATTCGTATCACCCAGTGTGCCGAAGATCCGCGTCTCGCGGTGGAGGTTCTGGTCGACGGCACGTTTAACGTCGTAGAAGCGGCAGTGAAAGCCAACGTGAGAAAAGTTGTCGCGGCTTCCTCGGCGTCTGTCTATGGACTGGCCGATGAGTTCCCGACCGGAGAATCTCATCATCCGTATCACAACCGCACCCTCTACGGAGCCGCCAAAGCCTTCAATGAGGGACTACTGCGGAGTATGTCCGACATGTACGGCCTTCAGTATGTGGCGTTGCGCTATTTCAATATTTATGGGCCTCGCATGGATGTGTTCGGAGTGTATACGGAAGTGCTGGTGCGTTGGATGGAACGGATTGCCCGTGGAGAACCCCCTCTCATTTTGGGCGACGGTAAACAGACCATGGATTTCGTCTACATCGAAGACGTTGCGCGGGCGAACCTGCTCGCAGCCAAAGCGGCCGTCACGGACAGAGTCTTCAACATCGCCAGCGGGAGGGAGGTCAGCCTGACCGAGTTAGCGGAAACATTGCTGAAGGTCATGGGGTCCACCGTGCGACCTGAATATGGTCCCGCCCGAAAAGTGAATCCCGTTGAGCGCCGACTTGCCGATGTCACGCAAGCTCAGGAAGCCCTGGGGTTCGTGGCGCATGTGTCACTCGAGGAAGGACTTCGACGACTTGTGAAATGGTGGCAGGCGTCATTGATCCATGTTGACCGATAAGGACAGAATTCGTCACTAAGCTCAGGAATCACAATGCACGTTCCATTAACAAAGCCTTTGATCGGTGACGCGGAAATCGAAGCCGTGACATCCGTCCTCCGATCGGGATGGTTAACCCAGGGGCCCCAGGTGGCAGGGTTCGAACAGGAATTCGCTGATGCCGTCGGAGCTCCTTATGCCTGCGCCGTGTCCAGCTGCACGACCGCCTTGCATCTGGCTCTAAGGGCCGTAGGTGTATCCCCGATGGACGAAGTCGTCACGGTCAGCCATTCATTCATTGCCACGGCGAACAGTATCCGATATTGCGGAGGAATTCCGGTTTTCGTGGATGTCGATCCGCATACGTTCAATATAGATCCATCCCTCGTTGAGAAGGCCATCACGTCCAGAACGAGAGCAATTCTCTGCGTCCACCAGCTCGGCATGCCTTGCGATCTTCCTGCGATTCTAGCAATCGGCCGCCGGCATGGTCTCCCAGTGATTGAGGACGCCGCCTGTGCCATCGGAAGTGAAATAGCCATCAACGGGCAGTGGGAACGTATTGGAAAGCCGCACGGAGACATCGCGTGCTTCTCATTTCACCCTCGCAAAATCATGACCACGGGTGAGGGTGGAATGCTGACGACCTCGAATGTTGCATGGGACCGGCAGTTCAGGCTTTGGCGTCAACACGGGATGAGCGTTGCTGATACGGTTCGCCACTCTTCCACGCAGGTGGTGACTGAAGGCTATCCCATGCTGGGCTTCAACTACCGGATGACTGATCTGCAAGCAGCAATAGGCCGAGTTCAATTGACCCATCTGCCTGACATTATTCACCGGCGCCGCGAACTGAGCCAGCGGTATCGCCGGTTGCTACAGTCCTTGCCTGAGATCACTCTTCCAACCGAACCGTGCTGGGCGCGAAGCAATTGGCAGAGTTTCTGTGTCCGCTTACGCGGCGGCATGGATCAGATGCAGATGATGCAGCAATTCCTCGACCTCGGCATCGCGACCAGGCGGGGAGTGATGTGCGCGCATCGCGAACCGGCTTACGCAATGGAAACCTGGCGCAGTAGCGGGCCTCTAACTCACAGCGAAGCGGCACAGGATCACACGATTATCCTCCCCCTGTTTCCGTCGATGACCGGCGATCAGCAAGACGCAGTCGTCGAGGCGCTGATTCGCATTTGTCATTCAACCCTGGCAGGAAAATCTGTATGACAACGAACGCCTTCGGCACCCTTACACGGCAGGAACAGTGCGAGAAGACGCCTCGC
>DAISKX010000235.1:0-6143 GCA_036820725.1 Nitrospiraceae bacterium | reverse complement strand
GACGAAGTGGATTCGAGGCGATCATGAAGGGCTCGGGGTGGTATTCGACGTATCGCTGGGAGGCGCCAAGGTGATGAGTGAGACGGGCATCAAGCCCGGCGAGCACATGTCGGTGAGTTTGACGCTGCCCAACCAGGTGACGCCCACGACCGTCGAAGAGGCTGCGGTGCGGTGGGGGAAAGACCAGATCTACGGACTGGAATTTCTCAACCTCTCTCCGATTGCCGAAATGCGTCTCCGCAAATTTATCACCATCGCGGAAAAACACGCAAGGTAAGCGGGTGTAGACGGAAATGCCCCGGGGCTGCCGACGCCACGGGTGTTGTTCTCGCACGTCCGCACTATGATTCCTCATCGACCCTCGCAATCACGGGGGGCCGCCGGTGCCTTATGCTTCTCCTGCCTTTCTAGCCTTCTATCTAATAGGTCCAGGTCAGGAGCATGATGAATACGTTCTTCGTGTAATCGTACACAGGAATATTGGATGTGTTGCGGATCCTCTGGTATTGCAGGGCGGCGGTGAGATTGTGCGGAAGAGCTTTAGAGAGTTGCACGAAGATGTCGTGCTCGACGTCGGACCTCCGGGAGAACTCGCCTGCGTCGTCTTGAAACAAGACTTGGGGGTGGGCGTAATCCCTCCAGTGGATGTCGTATTGCATCCGGAGCGAGAGCTCCTGCCAGGGTAGCGTCACGTCTCCCCCGATTTGAATCCGGTTCCCCGTGTAGGTGAAGGCCGATCCACTCGCCGCTTCATTGTCGTGTTGATATCCCAGGCGAAACAGGTAGCGGTCCTGGGCAAAGCGGAACACGTGCAAAAAACCGATCATGTTGTTGAAGGCGTCCCGTGAATCGGCGGCAAACCTGAAATCGTTGTCTCCGGGTTCTTGAAAGAACGACTTGATCTGATATCGGTAGAACAGCGTCGTCAGATTTCCGACGCTTCCGATGCCGGGAACGGTAAAGTTCGGCGGCACGATGGCCGCGGGGAATGTCAGACTGTGGCGGGATAGAAACGCATTGAGGTCGAGAAACATATAATCGTAGGTGTATTGAGCACCCAGCTCATAAGGCAATTTGGCCGCCACTCCGCGGTAGGCAGCGGACAACCCTCCGAGATGATCTTGAATATTGAAGGCGCCCACCTCGCTGTTCGTATTGACGGTTTGATACAAGGAATATGTGGCGGTGGCCTCGAACGGTCCGCTCCTATACCAGGCATAATCTGCACGGACGGTCGCCAGGAACCCCGGTGACGACGTCGGCCTGGCCCGAAGCGCTTCCACAATGTCTTGCGTACTGCTGTTCGGGTTGACGGCGACGTTGTCGTCGTAGTATCCACCGAGGCCCACCTGCGCATGGAACCGTTTGCTATCCGCCGCGCGCTTGCTGCCGGCTGCCAGGGCTTCCTGAATGCGAACCGAGGCTCCGGTGAGCGGAGACATCGGCTGGATCTGTTGCGCTGTCGAGAGTTCTGCCTGCGCCTCTTCCGATAGCCCCAGCGTGCCGAGAGACAGACCCTTGTAGAAAAGAGCCAGCTGTCGCATCGTGGGATCGGCCGAGTTGTTGGCTGAGAATGCGGCGGCGGCCCCGTCATAGTTTTTTCGACGATACCGCATAAAGCCGACATAGTAGCCGAGGTTGTCCCGGGAGGGGTGCTGCTTGAACGCCTCCTCCAGGAATGGGGCGGCCTTGTCATAGTTCCCGGCGGCAAAATGGGCTACACCCAACTGGTAGGTGATATCGGGATCGGAGGGACGAAGCGATTGTAGAGTCTCAAATGCACCGGCAGCTTGGTCCGGCTGCTGACGGGCTAACTGGATCAGGCCAAGATAGTACAGTGCGCGCTGGTTCCGCGAATCAAAACCCAAGGCTTTCTGAATCAATTTCAGCGCGTCTTCATACCGTTGCCCGTCGTAGGCCAGGGCCGCTTCTGCTGTCAGCACGTCGGCATCCGCCTGCTGGGCAGCAGTCGGTGCAACTGAAATTGCGCAGAGACTCGTCATGAGCAATATGGTGGCCGCTTGTCGAGAGAATGCGGCAGATATCAGAGTAAAGCCGAAACCGTTTCGGCTTGTTAGGAAGCGCGGTCGTTTCAATGTTGGACCTCTCTTCTTTGATGGCTAATTGAGGGCTTGAATAGAGAATATGAGCGTGTTTATCATATGCTCGCTCGGCTGCGGACCCTAGCAGAAAGCCGATTTCAGCCGATCGCTCTCGATATGCTGCTGTGAACTCTTTTGGAGGTCGCCATGTATACTGCAATCATATTCGCATTCACGCTGTTGTCGGTGCACGGGTATGTGATTGGTGCGTCCGCAGAATCGCCGTCCGTCGACGCACGAGTTCAGGAACGAGCACCGTCCGGTCTGGTGACCGGAATAGATGGACGCGTGGTGGCTTCAACCGTTGGGTCCAATCAGAGGCGCGACCTTCGGGCCGGAGACGCGATCAGACCGGGTGACGAACTGCGGGTCGGCGCCGGGAGCATGATAGAGGTGCTCTGGAGCAAGCGGGCGTTATTCTCTCTTCGGGACCAGACGGTGGTTCGTCTGCTCGAGGTCACAGGAGGACAGACACCGGTGCAGATCCTCGAAGGCAATGCACGAATCGCATATTCTTACAATGAGGGCCATCCCACGGATACCTTAGCGGTCATGACACCCGAAGCTCGCATCGTGATGCGAGGAGGAATTCTCGAAGCCATAGTGGTGTCAGGGGTTCATACGGATGACCGGCACCTGATGAAATTCGAGGGAAAAGAGGAGGGTACTCGAGAGGCAGGAAGAGTGGATGTAATCAGAATCGTTGAAGGACAGGCCAGGGTGGAGCCCGCATCCTCCAGCACTAAATCTTTATTGGTGAAGGCCGGGCATGAGGTTCGGGTTTCTCGTGCGGGAACCGACGCTCCTCGCGAGTACAAGAGCGATCATCGGCATAGACTTGCAGCCATCGCGAGCCATCAGGAGGTCCCTCAGTCAGCCGTTCAACGCATCGCGGGAATCCACGTCGATCATGCGCTTGAACTGGAGCAAGGTCTTCGGAAGGGCGCAGAGGATACGAAGAATGCTCAGAACTCGGACAGCGGGGTGAAGGGCGTGATTCTGTCGACGAGTCTGGGGATTCCTGTGACACCGCTACAGGCTTCGAGTGGAAGTCTCACTTCCGGCTCGGCCCCCCCGGTGAACACGACCGTTTCGGTGGCTCCGACCACAGGTGTGGGGTCCGGACCGGTTTCAGTTCCGGTTCCAGTTCCGGTACCGATTCCGAGCGCTAGCACATTTGTGCCGAGTCAGTCCGGTGGCATTAACAGCGCGTCTCTCTTACGGGAAGTTCTCAAGGATGTATTGGATAGACCAGGGAGAGGGAAAGGCAGAGGCCGCGACAGAGACTAGCCGTGTCTCACTCGAAATTATCTGTGGATCTGACAACGAGTTCCAAGTTTCCGTGTCCGGTTCCCTGTCGATGCGCTCAGAAGATCAACTCAGTAGCCAGGAGGTGATCTGCCCGTAACCACTCATCTGGCATTCCTTCCGTCCCTTTCTGCTTCCACCTATGCGCAGGGGTATGTTCTTCTTGGAACCAAGCCTGTTGACGGGCAGCCGAGGAGGCTTCATACTCCTGTCTCCTCGAGTTATCACAGAACAATTGCGTAGTTCAAAGGAGGACTCTGATGCGTGTGCTCATTGTTTGGGCGGCGTGCGTCTTACTCTGTCCCAGCAATGTATGGGCGGACGGATTCTGGGATCAGTTGTTCGATCGGACGGCTGAGAGCGCGAAGCGCCAGGCTGAGAATCGAGTCAATCAGCGGATCAACCAAACTATCGATAAGGCGATTACTAAAACGGAGGAGACGGTCCAGTGTGTCGCCACCGACCGCGAATGTCTCAAGCGAGCGAAAGACGAAGGGAAAAATGTTGTATTGGCCGGTTCACCTGCGCATCAGGATACGGTCAAGTGTGTGGCGACGGATACCGACTGCCTGAAACGAGCGAAGCAGTCCAGAAAGAAGGTCGAGATTGTGGACGAGGAGGAGCTGGACACGATTCGATGTGCGATGACGGATACCGAATGTTTGAATCGGGCCAAAGATGCCGGTAAAAAAGTCGAAGTGACCGATTGATCCGTATGAGGAAGATCGCCCGGTTGCTCCTTTTCACCGTGTCATAGAAGAAACGGCTCTCCGAGACCTTGTTTCTTTCCGGCCTGCCCCGCCCGCTCCCTACGATTCAGGTTGTCGCCGGTCTCCCTTCCTGTCGAAGATGCAAATTTGATCGGCGATAGCCTTTCTTTGCGGTAGACTACAATCCGGGATTGCAGTGATCGCGCGACGTCACCTCCCCTGGATGTCGTGAACCAGGTGCGCTATGGAACCATTGATCGGCAACCGGATCGAGCTTCGTCAACATCAACGACAGTCCGTTCCCGGTCCCTGCCTCCTGTCCTTCTCACAGTTCGCCCTGTCGATTTCATTTACAGGAGATGCGGAAGGGGAGGGGACTGTCGTCAATCTCTCGGCTAGAGGATGCAAAGTAGAAAGCGATGCCGCCGTGCGCGTTGGCGAGGCCATGTCGCTGATCATTCTCTTTCCCGATCAAAAATGTCCGACGACGGTGGACCTGGCGATGGTGCGGTGGGCAAAGGGACATGCCTTCGGATTGGAGTTTATTTCTATCGGAGCTTCCGAGGCTTTGAGAATTCGAGACTTTCTTGTCTCCGTAGGTCCGTCCTCGTAATGCCTGACAATTCCGGCTCTGAATCGAACCGTGGCTGCCCAGAGATCTCTAGACTGATTCGGTCAGATTTATCTCTCGCGTTGGTGAATCATCAAGGCCTGTATATAATACCTAGAGGAATGTCATAGCCCTGATGTCATCACTAGACCGGGCCGATTGGGGACACTTCCGCCGATCCATGCAACTGACCCCCAGTGGTCTTATATGAAAAGCCACCCCGTGCCTTCTGCGAAGGAATGCCGTAAAGCCAGGCGCATGGACCTGGTCTGCCGCCTGTTCTTTTTCGGTGACGATGATTTCGAGGGAGAGGCGCAGATCGTGGATTTGTCCTTCTCTGGATGCATGGCAAGGTCCATGGAACCTCTTACGCAAGGTAAGAGACTCAAATTGTCTCTCTTTTTGCCTGATGGGCACACGTGGCCGGTTCGAGTGGATGATGCCATTATCCGATGGGTGCGGGATTGCGAATTCGGACTGGAATTTCTATCCATTCGGCCACCGCAATTACACCGGATTCAGCAGTTCATGATCAGGAAGCGAGACGCATTGTCATAGCGTCATGCGATGAGGACACCGTGACCGTAGATTTGCGTCGCCATCCGCGGGTTCCGCTTCATGCAACGGTTCCGCTGGCCTTTTCGTTCGTGGATGCGCCGACCTCCGTCTCAAGCGATCGCGTCGGGAACGGCACAGTAGCCAACCTCTCGGTGAAAGGCTGTCAGGTGCACAGCGACGTGCCGATCCAGAAGGGGGACCACGTGTCCTTGCGCTTGCACATTTCTCACCGCGATGTGCCGCTGTCCATCGAAATGGCGACTGTCCGGTGGACAAAGGCGCATGCCTTCGGATTGGAATTCATCTCGCTATGGCCTGCCGATGAGACGGTGTTGAGGGAAGTCATCGACATGGCCTCGACACACCGTCGCGCGTCGTAGAGCCTGGTTTCCGGGTGTGAGGCGGCGGGTGGGTGTGACCTCCGCTGCATCCATTGTCTCCTGAGCCCAAATCCATCCCCAGGATCGCCGATCCCTCGTTGCTTTGCTCTGACGTTTCTCCTACAATTTCGCGCTCGCGGTCGCGTCGCTGCCGCCGAAATCCATCGGCCACGCCCGACGGTCCGAGCTATCACACATGATTGAGTGGTTGGGACAGAAAGCCGTCACCGGTTATAGCTATCTGGCCGCGCTCGCGACGTTGTCGTGCCAGTCATGTGTGGACCTTGTCGCTCCTGTAAAACAAGGACGGGCCGAGACCTTCCGTATCATCGCCAGACAGATCCTGTTTACCGGTGTGGATGCCCTTCCGGTCACGAGTGTCATAGCCTTGCTGCTGGGCATCATTATCATTACCCAGGCCGGGACGCAGCTGCCTCGACTCGGAGCCGGCGGCCTGGTCGGAAGCATCATCGTC
>DAISKX010000234.1:0-6151 GCA_036820725.1 Nitrospiraceae bacterium | reverse complement strand
CGATCTTCCAGTCGACCTCCGATACGGAAGTCATCATCCACCTCATCGCGCATTCGCGCGCGGACACCTTGCTGGCTCGCGTGATGGATGCACTCAGTCAGGTACGTGGGGCGTTCTCGGTCGTCCTCATGACAGACGACGGGCTCATTGCAGCACGCGACCCCTATGGGTTTCGGCCACTCTGTCTGGGGCGGTTCCGCGACGCCTGGCTTGTCGCTTCTGAAACCTGTGCATTTGACTTGCTGGGGGCGGAATATGTTCGAGAAATCGAGCCGGGTGAACTGATCGTGCTCAATGAAAAAGGAGTCACCAGCTACCGGCCCTTCATTCAGACCACGCCGGCCATGTGCATCTTCGAGTATGTCTATTTCTCCCGGCCGGATAGCCGGATCTTCGGAGGAAGCGCCGTCTACACGATTCGGAAAGCGCTCGGCCGGCAACTGGCACAGGAATCGTGGGTGCCGGCCGATATCGTAATTCCCGTTCCGGATTCTGGTGTGCCGGCGGCGCTTGGCTATGCTGAGGGTTCGGGAGTCCCGTTCGAAACCGGGCTCATTCGTAATCACTATGTCGGCCGAACGTTTATCGAACCCGAACAGTCCATCCGGCATTTCGGCGTGAAGGTCAAATTGAACGCCGTCCCGGAAATTCTTAGAGGTAAACGAGTGGTCGTGGTGGATGATTCCCTCGTTCGCGGGACAACGAGCCGTAAGATCGTCAAGATGTTGCGGCATGCCGGCGCCAAGGAGGTGCATATGCGTATCAGCTCGCCGCCGATCGTTTCACCCTGCTTCTACGGGATCGATACACCGACGAAAAGAGAGCTGATCGGGTCTTCCCATACGTCGGAAGAGATCCGAAAATATATTACTGCCGACAGTCTGGCCTATTTGAGCCTCGACGGCATGCTCAAATCCGCACCGGGTCAGCCCGACCATTACTGCACGGCCTGCTTCACTGAACGTTATCCCATCTCCTTCACCAGAGCGGAAGAACTTCAACTCGGCCTCTTCGAAGCCTCTCACTGAACCGCGGTGCCGGTCTGTTTCTCGTACGATTCCGTGTAGCTCTGGACTGTATCGGCACGCCTGATACACTCAGAGCCATGTCATCTTTCAGAAAGTACCATCTGATCGTACGCACAGGCCTTCTGATCATCGTGATCCGCCTCGGGCTGCGTATAACCAGTTTGCCGCGACTACTGGATTTGTTACATGCGGGGAAGGGCGCTCGAGCGTACAATCGACCGACTCTCGAGGAAATCGCCTACCATGTCGATCGCTGGTTGGCTCTGTTTCCTTACAATAAAAAAGGCAATTGTTTCCCGCGCGCGTTGAGTCTCTATCGGTATGCTCGTCAGTATGGATTGCCGGTGGAATTCCATTGCGGTGTGAGGAAATCGGGACCAAGCTTGGACGGCCATGCGTGGCTGATGCTGTCGGCCCAACCCTTCATGGAACCCACGCAACATTGGAAAACATTCGCCGTCACGTTTTCCTTTCCACACTCGGCTTCTCGGTCCCTCCCTTCTGATTCTGCCGGCACAAACTCCGCCATGTCCCGGTTTCGCTGAAATTTACCCACCTCATCTTTCCGTTGATCAAGTATAGGCATCTAGAAAGCTCACGATTCTGTTGGTCAGCCTCCAGGACATTCGAACCCAGCACTCATCTCTTCAATACCTGGAATGAAACGCTCCCCAGAAGGGGGAGCGTTCCCCACAGGTTGGTAATAGCGAACCGTTCGGCGTTTCGCTTATTGTCCGGACCTGTTGGCATGTAGGTTCTTGACCGCTCGTTGCGTGAGAGATGCGTGTCGCACATAGGTTCTCAGGTCTCCACCTATTCGCATACTCGGTACCTCGTCATCGTGGTCGTCATGGGCGGGTCACGGACGGCGATTTTCGCCGGTATTGGATAAGAAAGGAATCACGACTATGAATGTTCAGCCTATGCTCGCAACGCTGGTCCCCAAATGTAATCCTGATATTCATGGCACGGCCATGGATGGTGAAATGGTTTTGCTCAACCTCGGTTCAGGTCGCTATTACACCCTGAACGCAGTCGGTGCCACGGTGTGGGAAGGGAGCAGGGAAGGTAGGACATTAGGAGACATCCATCACACCATCTGTACCCGATTCGACGTCTCGCCTGATCGAGCCGAGGAGGATCTGCTTGCACTCATCAATCAGTTGGAAGGAGAAGGGTTACTTTCAGTCGAAAGGGGGTGAGAAGGAATGGAGCTTCAGAAGAAAGCAGAGTACGTGAAGCCGGAATTGGTTAAGCGTGAATTACTTCGGGATATCACCGCTATCGTGAACTCCCGGTTCGTGAATGGCAACGGCCCCAGTTAGTGCTCGGGTTCCCGTGAGAGCCAGGGAATGGAACTGGCCGGTTTGCGGACCGGCCAGTTCGCCCCGCTGCCGAACGCCTATCGCCAAGCAGGAGAGGTCACGATGTCGACAACGCTGACGATGAATGAGCTGTCGCTTTCCGTTCACGGAATCGACCTGCGATTCGCAACGAACTCGCAAGCACTCGCCGATTCTATCTCGGAACTGCTCGGACATTTCGCGCAAGAGATGCAGGACCCGTCCGGCGCGATCAAGGTTCAATTCGAAGCAGTGGAGAAGCGTGAAGACATTTCGGTGTTCGTCACCGGAGCCGCCAGGCATCTGTATTCCGGATCCGGCACGGTGATTGGAGATGATCGGCGAAACACCTGGGCATGCGACATCTTCTCTGATCAAGGCCGTCTCATTGCAGATTTTCGCGCAGAGGGCATCGTTGTCGTCGATGGAGCGTCAGCGAAGGCACAGGGGTATCTTGTACAGCCGGAATCAATGCAATCAGATATCCGGGCGACCTTTGTTCATTTTGCCATCATGGAACTCTTGAAACACCGCGGCCTTTACACGTTTCATGCGACCGCGCTGGAGAAGGATGGACAAGGCGTCCTGATCCCCGGGTACAGCGGCCGCGGCAAGACTACCACGTTTCTTTCTCTTCTCCGATCAGGTTATCGGTATCTTTCGGATGATCATCCTTTTTTTCGCGCCGAAGGAGGACGGTTGGACCTTCTGCCTTTTCCGATGAAAGTCAACGTCACGGAGCGAACGGTGGAGTTTTTCCCGGAATTGCGTGACGCGTCGGCTCGCGTATTGCACCCAGGAGTACCCAAACGCTATTTTCATGTCGAAGACGTGTATCCGGGGCCCCTGGGCGTCGTATGCCAACCCGCCCTCATTCTGTTTCCACATATTATCGACGCTCCCCATAGCTGTCTGGAACTCCTCTCCAAACAAGAGGCGCTGAAAACGATCCTTCCGCACTGCCTTCTCGTCTTTGACCCGGACGTGGCGAGACGGGAATTTGTGGCCTTGACACAACTGGTTCAGCAAACCGACTGCTATCGTCTCCGCTTCGGACGCGATGTGCTCGATCTTCCTTGGTTGATCACTCCCCTATTGCAGGCGCGGCAGGCTCGAATGCACCACTGAACATTGATCCGGAGGAATGTCATGCCACAACCGATGGTGTCCTCACGAATCCGTCGCTCCCGTGTCAGATCCTATGCAGCTCACGGTGATCTGTCGCATCTCACGCCTGAGGCACAACTTCTCGTTCTGCTGGCGCGTACATCAATGAGTGGTGCTCTCCAAACTGAGATTCAGGATAGAGTTCGTGAATCCGTCAACTGGCCCTTTGTCTGGCAACTGGCTAGAGAACACGGTGTGGCGCCCTTAATGTACCGCACGCTCATGGCCTATTGTCCGGCCGCCTTGCCCAGGGAGATCCGGGAATCGTTCAGACGTCACATCCAGGCCAACGCCATGTTCAATACGCTCATGGCTGACGAGTTGGTGACCCTGATGGACGCGTTTGCAGCCAAGGGCATTCGAGTGATCCCATTCAAGGGACCGACGCTCGGCGTGATGGCCTATGGGGATCTGACATTGCGGGAGTGTATGGATCTGGATCTCATCGTGGAGCAGTCATCCATTCCGCAGGCCCGGCATGTGTTGTGGTCACAGGGGTACCAATTGGCCAGCCGCGATACGGAAGGAAGCGACGTACAGGACGAACCATTCCATTCATTCGTCAAAAAGAACGGGATGTTTCGGGTCGATCTTCAATGGACGATGGCGCGTCGATTATTCTCCTTTCGCCTCGATCGAGAGCACTTCTGGAAACACCTCAAACCGGTGCGATTACCGCGCAAGGCCGTCATGTCGCTGGGCCCAGAAGAACTGTTGATTGTGCTATGCGTGCACGGATCAAAGCATGCCTGGGAAGATCTCAAATGGATCTGCGATGTCGCGGAACTCATACGCCGTCGGAGGAATTTGGATTGGAGCCGGATTTTGCACCTTTCACAGGAGTGGGGCTATCAACGGATGGTCCTGATGGGGCTTTCCATGGCTCGGTCTGTCTTTGATGTGGCTCTGCCACGTCACGTTTGTCAGATTGTTGATTCTGATGCCGATATTCCTGATTTGGCGAAAAGAATGCCCCGGCGATTATTGAAGGTGGCATCACAAGGCATCGACGAGCACAATGCGGAAGCATTATACTTTACGCTTAAAGACTCTTGGATCGAACGGTGGAGGTATGGGGTTGCCTTGTGTCGTGCCGACGTCTCTGCCGTGACAATACCAATATCCTGGTTTCATTCACAGGAACGGCTGCGTCTGCTCCATCGAATATTGCAGCCCCTGCATCGTTTTTCGGCGAGATGGACTTCGACCGGATGGCTGCGAAGACACCTTGTCAAATGGTTCGAGAATCCCGGTTACTGAACACGGCGATGTGATGTATAGTTCCCTCAACCGTCGTTCAATTGGCTGTTTAGGTCGTCGCTGATCCGCACCCTGCCAGTTGCTCCCAAAATTTTTGACGTGTTAGGATGTGTCAGATCGGACTCCAATCGTGGGAACGGTTCGAGTCATCAATCCCCAAGCATCTCCCAAACCAGAGGAGGGGTTGTCATGAAAAGATTTCTGATCCTGTCGCTGTTGGTGCTCCTGCCGTTCGCAGCGATGCAAGTAGCCACCGCCGCAGGATTCTTCAAGGTTGGAGAACGTGCGCCGAATTTTACGTTGACCTCTTTGGGCGGCGATACGGTCTCGCTCGATGCCATGAAGGGCAAGGTGGTGGTGCTGGGACTGTTCCACATCTGTGATCCCTGCATGATGCAGGGTACGAATCTTCAAAAAGTGCATGAAGCGATGAAAAGCAAGAAGGTTGCCGTTATCGGCGTCAATTCGGCCGGGAATTCCAAGCGCGATGTTGGAGAGTTTCTCAGCGCATTTCCCGCGAAGGTGACCTATCCCTATTTGTTGGACCCCGGGAAGACCACCGACAAGCTCTATGGTGGCGGAAAATTTATTCCGAATGTCTATGTGATCGATCAGAGCGGTGTCATCAGTTGGCAGCGCGTTGGAAATATGGATCTGGCGGGAAGCGATCTCATTATTCAAGAGGTTGAGAAGCTGCTCGCAAACGGAGCTGGTAAGAGTTCGGGATCAATGTAACCAAGGATCGAGCATCATGGATGACTGGGAAGAGGGTAAGCAAAGGTTTCTTGAGCTTGTGCACGGTATCGATGCAGAGGTTCAGGTGGTCATGCCGACCAAGCCGACCAACAGCATGTTTCTCATTTCATTAACGAAGGGATCGAACCGAAAATTCATTACCGTGCCCGAGGATGACGTGATTGATTTACCCAGCGAGGCCTCGATCGTGGCCAAGGTCACTAAAACCGTGCAAGACGCCGTCGGCAGTTTGTAAGTTCACATGAAAGCGCTACTTCCCGGCATTTGGCAATGGTCGTGGTTCTCGGAGGAAAAGCAGCTTGACTTCAACGGGCTGTACCTTACCGTGGGCGAACATCACATCCTGGTGGACCCACCGTCGATGACCGCTGAGGCTGTGAGCGTGATCCGGCGTGAGGGGGGCGTCGACTATCTTATCGTCACGAATCGGGATCATGCCAGAGAGGCGGCACGGTATCAGGCCGAGTTCAAATGCCAGTTGCAGGTTCCCGAGGCAGATGCTCCGCAGATGGAGTTGATTCCCACGAAAACCTTCAAAGATGGCGAACTGCTTCCTGGAGGGATCTGGGTGATTCATTTGCTGGATCAAAAATCTCC
>DAISKX010000233.1:0-6170 GCA_036820725.1 Nitrospiraceae bacterium | reverse complement strand
CCCTGAAAAACCCTTACGCCGTCTTCGCGATCTGCATGATCGCGCTGGTCCTCGGCGCTGTGTCGTACCAGAAGATGCGAGTGGACATCTTTCCTGAGATCAAGCTCCCGACCATTCTCGTGACGACCTTCTATCGGGGTCTCAGTCCGACTGAGATGGAAGGGGCCATCACGCTTAAACTGGAGCAGCGATTGATCGAAGCGAGCTACGTCGAACATATCGAATCCCAATCGCTCGCAGGCATGAGCTACATCAAAGTCTTCTTTCAACCGGAATACGGAATCGATTCGGCCCAGGCTGAAATCACAAGCCTTGCCTACAACGTGATTCGCCTCTTACCTCCCGGTGTGTTCCCGCCGTCGGTCTTCAAGTTCGGGGTCTCCAGCCTGCCGATCGGACTCCTCTCCATCAGTAGCGATCGGCTCAGCGCCAAAGAAATCCGCGACCTCGCGTACTTCACCGTTCGCAACCAGATCGCAAGTGTTCCCGGCATTTCGTTCGGCACACCGTTGGGCGGCAAGGTCCGGCAGATCACCATCTTTCTGGATCAACAACGACTGCTTGCACGGGGCATCTCGCCCTCGGAGGTGGTCAAGGCTATCAACGCGCAAAGTGCCATCATCCCGGCGGGTGACATCAAGATCGGCGATCTGGATTACTACGTCTACTCGAACAGCCTCATCGACGTCGTCGACAAGATCAACGACATTCCGATCAAGATTGTCAACGGCACACCGGTCTTTGTGCGCGATATCGGCACAGCCGCCGACTCGGCCGCCATTCAGACCTCTGTCGTGCGCGTGAATGGGCGTGAATCCACCTACATCCCGATCACTCGGCAGGAAGGCGCCAACACGCTGGAAGTAGCCGACGGGATCAAAACGCGTCTCTCCCGGCTGACTGAAATTCCCTCCGGTACGGCCGTAAAATTCATTTATGATCAATCGCTCTATATCCGGCAATCGATCTCCAATTTACAGAAAGAAGGGTTGCTCGGCGCCGGGCTTGCAGGCCTGATGATCTTTCTGTTCCTGCGCAGCGTGAAAGCGGCTCTGGTCGTTGGACTGGCGATTCCCTTGTCGCTGACTACTGCGCTGGTCGCGCTCTATCTGACAGGCCAAAGTGTGAATATCATGACCCTTGGCGGGCTGGCCCTTGTCATCGGCACCCTGCTCGATAACAATATCGTCGTGCAGGAGAACCTGCATCGCCATCTGGAGATGGGAAAGGACGGCCGGTCTGCGGCGGAGGACAGCGCGACGGAACTGACCCTGCCGATTTTGGTCGCGACGATTTGTATTCTCATTGTGTATCTACCCATCATGTTCTTCAGCGGTATCATCAAGTATTTGTTCGTTCCATTGGCCATGACGGTCGCCTTCGCCATGTCGGCGGATTATCTCGTCTCCATGTCGGTCACACCAGTCGTGCTGGCGCGCCTTTACCAAGGGAGCCATGCTGGATCATCGGAGAAGGCCTCGGCCGACCAAGGGTGGTTTCGCTACGTCCTCGCCTTTTATGAACCACTCCTGCGCGCAAGCGTTCGCTTCAGATCGGTGGTGATCGTGGGGGCTCTCCTCGCGCTCATCGGGACCGGACTGCTCCTGGTTCCCCGGCTGCACACGGAATTCTTCCCGAGGATCGACGCAGGCAACTTCACCATACTGGTCACCGCCCCGGAGGGATCCCGTATCGAAAAGACCACGGCGATCGTGGCACGGATAGAAGAACTCATTCAGAAGCAAATCCCCAAGGAAGAAATCGAGCAAATCGTTTCCAATACAGGAATTTACTATGGCGATGCGGCGCGGTTCGCGCCCAACACCGGCAATCATACCGCGTTTGTTCTGGTCAACCTTGTGACGGGACATGAGGGGCGCACCGAAGATTACATCACGGCGCTGAGATCCCGCTTGCGCAAAGACCTACCGGGTATAGATGTGGCCTTTCAAACCGGCGGAATGATCAGCGATGTGTTGAATTTCGGCCTCCGCGCCCCTATCGACATCCAAATTCGCGGCCCACAGCTTGACGTCGTGAGGCCCGTGGCGGAAGAAATCCAGCAGAAAGTGGCGCAGGTGACCAACACGACCGACGTACGCATCAAGCAGGGCAAGAACTATCCGGAGCTGCATATTGATGTCGATCGAACCAAGGCCGCATACTTTGGGATTACCCAAGACCGGGTCATCGTCGATGTGATCACCGGTATCAGCTCCAACATCGCCTTGTCGCCGAACTATTGGCTCGATCCCAAAACGGCAAACGGCTACTATCTGCTTGCCCAATATCCTGAACAGTCCCTTACCAGCACGGAAGACTTGTTGAGCATCCCGATTATTGGGGCACGGACTCCGCTGCTACCGACTGCCAGTCTGAGCACGGCCGGAACAAGCGGTTCTATTCTGGCGCTTCAGAACACGCCCTTTGCCGGCCGCCAACTCGAGATGTCGAACGGCTTTTACGGATCCGGCGATGAGCGACGCGGACCTCCGGTACTGCTGCGCGACGTGGCGTCTTTAAAATTTAAGACCGGCCCCGATTCCGTCGACCATTACGATCTCTCGCGCTTGATCAATGTTCTCGTCACGCCGGTGGGTAACGATCTCGGCAAAATAGCACGCGAAATCGAACAGGTGCTCGCTAAGGTCGAATTGCCCAAGGATGTGACGCTTCAACTGCGTGGAGAAGTTGCCAGTATGAGGGGCGCGATCGATAACTTCGCGCTCGCATTACCACTGGCCGTCCTGCTGATCTATCTCGTCATGGTCGGGCTGTTCCGCTCGCTGATCGATCCGCTGATTATCCTCGTGGCCGTCCCACTCGGATGGATCGGCACCGTGCTGCTCCTGCATGTAACCAACACATCGGTGAACGTCGAGTCTATGATCGGCACGCTGATGATGATGGGGATCGTCGTCTCGAACAGTATTTTGCTGGTGGACTTTGCCAACCGGATGGTGCGGGCTGGCGCAACAGCGGAGAAGGCAGTCCTGGAGGCAGGCAAGCGTCGCATACGTCCGATCCTGATGACGGCGTTAGCCACGATCCTGGGATTATTCCCGCTGGCTCTCGGGTTCGGCGAAGGGAACGAGACCATGGTGCCTCTGGCACGAGCGGTCGTTGGTGGTCTCGCCGTGAGCACCGTGATGACTCTGCTGGTGGTGCCGATCATGCATAGCCTCGTCCTCGCTCGCCGCCCTCATGGGACTCATTCGCTCACACCTGCCGCCACGGCGGAGGACATTTGATGGAAGAATCAGACAAGCTCCGCCTGGCTCGGGCGACCTACCGCCGTTGGGCCCCGTTCGCCGGCGGTGGGGCGCTGTTGCTCATCGCTATCGTGACATATCTGTATATCCAGCGTGCTGAGCACGGCATCTCCTCCACGACACCTTCTCCTTCATCACCCGTTGTTCACGACGGCTCCTCTCAAGGAGAATCGGTCGATGTCCAGGTGACGAAGCCAGCGCGGCGCGAGTTGGTATACCGTATCACGCTTCCGGCAAACATCTCGCCTCTCTATCAGACGACCCTCTATGCCAAGGTCTCCGGCTATTTGAAATGGATCGGTCCTGATAAAGGAGACACGGTGAAAAAGGATCAGGTACTGGCCGTGATCGATGCGCCAGAGGTCGAAGAGCAGTACCAGCAGGCGGTCTCCGATTACAAAATCAAGAAACTCACACACGAACGGCTGGCTAAAGTTTGGAAGGAATCTCCGGATGTGATCGCCAAACAGGATGTCGATGTAGCGGAGGCTGCGTATCAAGGGGCCAAGCACTCCATGGAACAACGGGAAGCGCTTCGGGACTATACAAAAGTCCGGGCTCCGTATGATGGAACGATCACGGCACGGTTTGCCGATCCCGGCGCGTTGATCCAGATCGCGACCGCCTCGGCCACGGGGGCCATTCCCCTGTTCACGATCATGGATCTGAACACCGTCCGCGTCTACGCCAATGTGCCCCAAGACGAGAGTTCTTTGATCGTTCCCGGGAAAACGAAGGCGACTCTGATACTAAAAGATCACGCCGAGCGCTCCTTTAGTGGAACGGTGACGCGCTCGACCCTGGCTCTCGATCCCTCGACGCGCAGTCTTCTTATCGAGATCGATTTGCCCAATCAGGACCATGTGCTGCGTCCCGGCACGTTTGCGGAGGTCGAACTGGGACTTCGGGAGATCCCCCAGGCTCTCGTGCTACCGCCCCAAGCGATCGTCAGCGGCACGAAGGGCCAATCGGTCTTCATCGTGGACCAGGGGCGGGCCAGGTCGATTCCTATCCGGACGGGAATCACGGACGGGGTGTCAATGGAGATCACATCCGGGCTCTCGGGCGACGAAGAAGTCGTGGTGGTGGGGAAACGGAACCTGCTCGATGGGGTGTCCGTGCACGCGTCACCATTCAACCTGCCGGATGCCAAACCGTCATCCCAAAAGTTTGAACGACGAACCGCCGGGCAGATTCCTCCGCCGGATCCGCAGGCATTGACGATATCCCGGGATCAGCCCATTGCACCTTCACCCAAGCAATCTTCAACCCCCTCACGATAATCGAGACGATTGGAGGAGATTTTATGACATACCCTTCTTCGCGACATCTTTCATACGGAAGCATCGTTCTTTTGATGATCTTGATGTCTTCTGTATCCGTTGTGGCTCAGCCTGATAACGGTTTCGACCGCTCTGCGCGCGGGCGATTTCTCGGTCTCCAGCAGGCCGTTGAACTGGCCCTCACCACGCATCCTCTGCTGCAGGAAGGCAACGCCAATCTGAAAGCCTCTGAAGCCAGAACTGAACAGGCCCGGTCCCTCTACTACCCCCAGGTCTATGCGAACGCCAATACGGTCGCCGGCGTTGGCCGCTCTAATCCCCGCTTCCTGATCGGGGGAGGCCTGCTCCAGGAAAACCAAACGGCCTTTGCCGGCGGTGTGATCGCCAACCAGCGGCTCTATGACTTCGGCTACACGCAGAACCTGGTGGAATCCAATCAATTGGCACAACGGGCTCAGGTCGAGGATATCAATGCACGCCGGGCGTTTGTCATCTTGAACGTGCAGCGAACCTACTTGAATAGTCTCAAACGCAGACGCCTCGTGCAAATCGCCGAGGAAACGGTGCGAGAACGGGGTATCATCGCAGGTCAAATCGAAGCATTGCATCGCCAACAACTGAAATCCAAATTGGACTTCGACCTTGTGCGCGTGGAACTGGTCAACGCCGAGTCGCTTCTCCTAAAGACCCAGAACGATCTCAAAGCCAGCTTCGCCGATCTGAACCGGTCGATCGGGTTCACAGGTTCCGGAGACTATGTGCTTGAAGATGTCTCAACGGAGGTCCGCACCCCGAGGGCTCTCGGGGATCTGATTGGCGACAGTCTGTCTCATCCCGAACTGAAGCGGGCTAAGGAGCAGACGGCTTCTGCAGACGCACGTATGCGGGCGACCAAGCGGCAGTTTCTTCCCACCGTGTCGGCACTCGTGAGCGGCGGTACCTACGACCCCTTCGATCCTCGACAGAACCAACCGACGGGGGGCTGGTGGACAGCGGGTGCCTTAGTATCCATGCCGCTCTTCACTGGGTTTCTCATCGAAAATCAGGTCAGTGAGGCCAGGGCCCAAAAGGAAGCGGCCGACGCCGCATCGCTAAACGTCGAACAGGCCCTGACGCAGCAGGTGACGACGGCCTATCTCGAAACCGTGACGTGGGCACAGCAGATCAAACTGGCGGAGGAACAGGTGAAGACCGCGCAAGAGGCGCTTTACCTGTCGAAGCAACGCTACAAGCTGGGACTCGGCACGGTGGTGGAGGTCACGCAATCGGAGGTGGCCGTGACGGCCGCGCAAACTAAACTGGCGGAGGCGCAATATGACTATAAGATCGCGGAGGTGACGCTGGCTTATGCATCACGAGGCACCAGTCTGCATGACAATTCCCTGGTGAGCCGTCGCTCTCCTGACAGCGCCGATGACCAAGAAAGGGTGGGGCCTGATCTCATGCGCGATCGCAAGTACTAGCCTGCATTATTCATGAGGGTTCGTGACGAAACTGTCGAGGCGCCATGCGAGGTGCGCAACGCGAGCAACTGTCTTACATGTCAAGCCGGCTGTGGGGCACCCGTGTGCCACCGCGTTTGGGTTTTCATCATCGCATTGAGAATCGTCAGTAA
>DAISKX010000232.1:0-6170 GCA_036820725.1 Nitrospiraceae bacterium | reverse complement strand
GGTGCGAGAGTGGCCGATTCGGGCGGTCTCGAAAACCGTTGTCCTGAAAGGGACCGTGGGTTCGAATCCCACCCTCTCCGCCAAACCCTGCAGGAATGATGATGTTGACTTATGAATGATGAATAGGGGAAAGCGGGTTGGGAAGTAAGAGTGGTGCAAAATACAGCAGGTGGGTTCGAACATGGATTCCGAAGGGGGTGAGCCTTCATGGGGTGACCGAAGCGAACCGAAGGCGCGAGGTGGGCTTGCCCCCTTAGTGGGAGTGCGTGCGAACAGCACGATATCGAATGGCCACCTTTCCGCCAACATCTTCAATCACTTTCGAGACTTCCTCTAACCTTCCCGGTTGTTATCCCAGGACCAACGAAGGTGGCTTCTATGTTGCGTCTCGGGGGACACAAGCCCGGTTTCCGAATAAGAATCCCCCTGTACCCCGGCAATTTTGACGGAATATCCCAACACTTAAGAACAGTTGGTCAAGCTTGGAGATTCCTAGCGCTCCACTTAGGGGTTTTACCTCAAGTCCTCAGGGATATTTTGTGCTTGTCTAAGCAACTCCCCTATCCCGTTTAAATGCCGTCAGTGCGACCCTAGTGACACACCTTCCTTGTACTGGCGATGGCGAGAAGGCCCATCGGAGAGGTCTTTCACCGGAAGGCTTCCCATGTCTTCAGCGGTGGTGCAATCTCTGCCCCGGCAACTCACACCTGTGGAGATTGCGAGATTTCGATGTGACGGCTTTCTGAGTATTTCCGAGGTGACAACCCCCGAAGATATTGCCCACCTTCGGAGACTCATCGATCCTTTGTTTGAGTCTTCTGGCCAACCCTTTGGCGTTATCGATCATATGCTGAAGCTTGTTCCCGCCATTCGTCAGACCCTTACCTTCCGCTCCTGTCATCGTATCGCACGACAGCTTGCTGGCCTCACCGCCTGCGCATCATTTGATCAGGCACTCTATAAACGGCCCCATGAACTGCATGGCACCCAATGGCATCAAGATCAAGCCTTTCGAAAATGGCTTATCCCCATGAACACTTTACATTTCTGGGTTCCATTGCAATCCGTCACAGCAGAAAATGGCTGTCTCCACTTCATCCCAGGCAGCCATCGGCAAGGATTGCGCCCACATTATCGAGCCCGCGAGACTGATCGGTATGCGATCACGACGCACGAGGTGGATACCTCAAGAGCTGTCGCCTGTCCTCTCCCCATTGGATCAGCAACGGTCCACTTGCCGTTAACACTGCATTCTGCGCTCCCAAATAACACCGAGGATATCCGACGTGCGTGGGCACTTCTATTTCGTCCGTTTGGTAGACTGGGGTCTTTCAACCTGATTCCGTGGCTGACAGGCTGGAACATTGGGCTTGGGGGTCGGCGACAACGTGACCGGTCAGGAACGTGCTGCCTGCCCTTCGGCGGGATACCGGACTGGATGATGCCGTAGGGGAGGAAAGGCGATTGGCCGTCGGGTTTAGATTCCCCCGCCTTTACAGACGGGGACCTCCCGCTGGATTAGATGCAGAGGACGTACGCTCTGAAATCGGTCGGCGTGATCGAACTCAAGGAAGATTTATTGGCGCCAGTCACACACCACATAACAGGTGCTCGAACACGAGCATCGTCTCTCTTTACGAATCGAGGGGCTTTACGACTCTCACAGATATGATGACATCGTAATCCGGATCTTTGTAGTCGAGTTCTTCGAGACGCAATTCAGTGGCAAGAATTCCGTGTAGGCGTGCGATCGTGCTCAAAACATTGCCGTACGATTCAACTGTTACACATTCCTGCGGAAAGGCCTCAGTAAACAACCGTTGCGCTGACAGTGTCGTGAATCGCCAGTACTCCCCCCACTGCTCCATATCCCAGCGAGTGATCTGGGCAATACCCGGAACCGTGACCAGCAGTACGCCCTGAGGCTTGAGAATACGCTTGAGTGTCCGTATGGCAGACCGAGGATCAAATACGTACTGCAACGTCTGCGTCAGAATGATGCAATCAAACGCATGGCTTGGAATATGATCGGCAGCGGTCAAATCGGCAATGATCGTAGCATCGGGGTTGCCCGGCTTGACATGGAGAATATCAGACTGTTGAACCCGATCCGCACCAAATCGAGTGGTATATCGTCTGTCAGCCACCTCCAAAACTCTGCCCTTGATGTCGTCGGCGTAATGAGCCACAAAACTGTCAATATAATAGCGACCGATCCCAAGCCCCGATCGATACCCGGAATCCGGCCGGATGGGCCGTAGTCTTCGCAAGGAACAATACCGTTCCCAATCAAGACCGGGGCCATCGTCAACAACGCCAAAGAGTTCTCGCCGCAACCGCGTATACATCGTCACTGGCAGCACTCGCCTCATGACCGTCTTGACGATATTGATAGCCCCCCCGATGACCCGCTTCCGCCTGGATTGAGTCGACTCCATCGGCATCATGTCACCCGCGGTATTTGACAACGTTCTCCTCCTCTTCATATAGGCTGTGCAGTCTGATCTCACTATCGGCGATGTCACCGAGAGAATCGTCTCCTTCGATTCCCGCCAGATGACATGCTACAGACAAGGTGTTCTCCGGTGAATGGTCTGGTCTCGTGTGCGATCGCTCGTGGCGAAAACGTACACGTCTTCGTAGGATGAGAATTTCTTGGGTAGGGGCTCGGTCCATACGCGGGAATACATCTGAAGGGCTCGCCAAGAATATCCCCAATGCTTGGATGATAGCCGATGGTCGTGGCGTTGCTGATCATTCATACGTCACTCGAAGGTCCCTAAGACGCTCGACAATGACGTTCCAGTTGAAGGAGATAGAGCGCGTGTGGTCCGAAATGCCTGTAGGAAAATAATGTTTCCCCATATTCTGCGCTGAGAGCAGCCTTGAGCAATCGAGGCAACAAATACGAGAAACGAACAAATCGAGATGGTCCATGCGTCAACGCATACCAGCTCATCTCGCGGCTAAACCGACGATAGTAGCCGTCTGCCTTTGGCGTTGGCACTTTCACTTCATTATCGAATGGTATAGGCGCATACGTAGGATAGGTGTGCCGAATGGTGTCGGTATGGAAGGAACGTCCTAGAAACATGTGTCCCGGCAGTGACATCAGGTGATCATACACATCATGGTCGAGGTACGGACACAATACTTTGACCGATTCGCCGAGTATGCTGAACGGAGCCAGCGCAACCTCCCGGCGGGTTCTATTCCGGAAGAAAAAGGATGCAACGGGATTCGGGGCATGAGCGTGCCTGCTGAGTTCCTCACTCAGGCTCGTGATGGCGCACTCTCGATTGAACCGGCGGTATTGGTGGGACGTCAGAAGCTCGCGTAATAGCGTTTCATGGGAAAACCGACTGGCGATTGGAAACGCCTGGAACAGATCCTCCGCTAAGTCTCTGAAGCGCCCATCTGCGAAATGCGCCAGGCGGGTCGCGTTCGAGAACAGACCGTTCGACAGCACATCGCCACCGATTCCGTCATACAAGAATTCGTATCTCCCTGCAACGTAGCCAGCGAGAGCAAGATACTGCGCATGCTCGTCGGCACAGAAATTCGTTTTGATATTGTTCCTGAGCTCTGCTTTCAATCTGGATAGTGGTTGGTCGAGGAGGATATGCGGAATGCCCAGGGCCCGACACAGTTGAGCTGCCACCAGCGCATCTTCATCGCGAGATGGACGCAGGTGCCGAAAGGTCAGGGCAGCCTTTGGAGGAGAACCCGCGGCGCACAGCTCCAGAGCAATATGACGGGAGTCCCGCCCACCGCTCAGTGGTACCGCGCAATCACCGTGTGCAGGTATACGGCGTTGAATGGCAAGCTTGAAAAGCGCGGCATAGCGGTCTCTCGCTTCCTCGACGCTGAGATCGGCGCATGTGAGCGCAGCACCTTGCGTAGAGACATCAAGAGTGCCGTCCTTCCATTCAACAGTCGCCCCTGGAGGGACCGCGCGTATCGCCAGAAAAGGTGTGTGGTTTCCAATGAAAAATCCAAGCCGCAGAAATACTGCCACACCGGTTTCATCCAAGGCAGTGGACGCTCCATCCTCAAGCAATCGCGGAATGGAGGGAGAGACTCCTATTCCATCAGCGTGAGACCAATAGTACAGCGGATAGATCCCATATCGATCGTTGCGAATCAGCAACCGGCGCCCGTCCCATTCCCATTGGACGAATGGACCGCGACATACGTCATTATCAACCGGTTCATATGTCAGGATAGTACGCGGAGTGCCCTGCGTTTCGAACTGGTGACCACGTTTCCGCACATGAAAAAATGGTCGTTCCAAAACATGCCTCCGTGCTTATTGATGAGCCTTTGTTGGAGAGGTATCTGCTGAGTGAACATAACCTCGTGTCTTATAAGGAGAGAAAAACAAACTACAATACATAAGCATTGCCCGTTCACATGTTCTATGAGTGTCTTCGGACGCGGTGAACGTGTATGCCCTCCGCGCTACAAATTCGCAGCATTTATGCAGGTCACCTTCGCTTTGAGCGCCCGTCTCAATTCCAGCATAGCTTGGGTATCACGCGCACAATAGTGCGAAAGCGACTCAGCAATGCGCTCTTTCTCGACCCAGTCGGTCTCTTCAAACACCATCCGGTAGTACTCATGGGCGGCACTACCTCCATCCTGGACGACAAGATCGTCGTATCCAAGCGAGGGTACGACCGCCGGAAGCACGAACTTAATCGAATAGGAACCTTCGAACCCGGGGTGATAGTAGTGTTCTTTGACCACTTGGTACAGATCCCACAATCGTCCGATCACCATCTTCAGTTCCCGACTGAGAGAAGGAAATGATTCGGCCAGTCGTTCCAGAATCGCCCGCTCATAGCTCGAATACACACAAATGCTGCCCTGCTGACCAAGCGACTGGAGCAGCGTCACCACAAATTCCTCGCGTGGGTCCCGCGCATCACGGCAGAGAAACTCGCTGTGCGTGACCGTCCCATCGGCCTGTTCAATATGATTCGACCACTGCGTTGGAAGAACCTGATACGGTCGCGTGCCAGAAAATTTGGGAATGGCCGGCATGAAGGTTTCAAAGTCCAGATGATGCACGGGATGACGCGGCACGTCCAGCGCAGAGGCCAGATCGACACCGATCCATTCCACGTTGTCCTTCACCCGCCGTTGCACGAGGGATAAATTCACGTCGGCAGGAATGTCGTCGATCAGATCGATGCCCTTGCCCGCCAGGAGGGTTGCCATTTTTCCGCTTCCAGGCAGGTGATAGATCCAGCGGGCAGCCTTATTTCTGGTACAGTGGCTCCAATACGGGCACTCATAGGGTGTGTGGCAATGGTGATCGGGTTGGAGATCCGGAGGCGACACCTGCATCAGCATCTCCTGCATTCCAGTCAAGCGTCGAGGAACGGCGGCTACTCTCGCCCTGACCTCCTCCGTCAAATCTCGCAGGGTGAATAGCTGGTCGAAATCGATATCGCCTCCCGCATACACATACTGCGTGTTGACGTGCAGTAATCCCGTTCCAACCAAAACAATACCGGCGCCCCGAACTACGTAGGATTGAATCGCCAAATCCTCCAGATGCACGTCTTTGACCTTGGTAGAGGACTTGACCTCGATGAGCCGCCATTCGACGACCCCGTCCTCGCGCGTGCCGACACGGACCAAGATATCGACACGGATCAACACATGGTCGAACTGGAACGCGCCTTCAAAGATGGCCGGGACATTGGGATCGGCGAGGAGTTCCGCTGTGCATGCCAGCGCCTCCCGTCCCTGCCGGTAGCCGGCCTCGACCAGGACGCCGTCTGGAAACCGCCTGCGGGCCAGCTCCCCCACTTCAGACCCCATAGCGAGAATCGCCTGAGTCGCCGAATCCGGTTTGGTCGCCAATTCGCGATGATGAATATCAAGAAACAGTCGTTTGTCGCATTGCAGACCGGCTAGAAATTTCGACTTGGAGAGGCGGTAGGCAGGTTGAATGAGAGGCGGGAGCAAATCGGGTACGATGGGTACGGTCATGGCTCAGGCTACAAAAGCGCTCATGTTTTGTCCAGAGGGTACGGATTACAGGACCTCCGCCTTTTTCTCTTTCATCTGTTAGGATGGGCCTCCGTATGGCAACTCGCATCACACAGATCCGCAAGTCAGTCATGACTCTGGCCCTCCCCGTCACTGTCAGTAGTCTT
>DAISKX010000231.1:0-6175 GCA_036820725.1 Nitrospiraceae bacterium | reverse complement strand
TGAGCCATGACGAAGCGATGCACGCCGCGCAGCTGAAGAAAGCCTGGGGCGACGATGGGCTATACGTTCGCCCTGGTCGGTAATAGATAGAAGACCTTGCCAAGTTAAAGACCCTGGTAGATTACGAGTCTGCCAGGGTCTTTCCGTGCTCATTCCCTCTGGCGTGTCCATTTGGTCGTGTACCAGTCTGAGCAAATTGCTTTGTCAGGTCTTGAATGCATAGCAAGATCACCCCATGTTCTTGTTCCGTCAGCGGAGCATCAAATGATTCGAGCGATAAGAGCGATTCACTTACTCGAATAAACTCACGTACCTCGTGCCTCATGGGTTCCATGGGAAAGGTTCCTTTCCGCCAATCATGGCTCGCCCCTGTTGAGTGGTTAACGAATTTTCTCGAAGATAAATACGGGGAATCGAAGGTCAAGACACTGAAAAGCAGGATTTTTACTTGTAGACTCTGCCATGTAGATGGGAGAACTTTTCTCTCTGAATGTCCTCCAGCGGACAGACGACTTTGCATCAGGGCAGTACTATGAACATTCTAAGAATAGCTGCCCACACATGGCTACTTTCAAATTCACTACCCATCTGCCAGTTCGAAAAGAGGTCCAAGATTTTCTCGTAGCGGCGGAGCTGCTTCTCTCACCTGCACTGCGCAACTCAGAGTTGACGGCGGAAGAATGTCATCTGATCTGTGATTATCTCATGACGATGTGCCGTACAAATCACCCTTGGAGCAGTCACTTCCAGGCAGATGTGCCTGCACCTAAAACAAAGCCACTTCGACCGAAACCTTAGACCTCTGGTGGATCGTCACAGGTATGACTATGTACCGCTCTGTATTCCATATGCTTTGCTCATCAATTTTTGAGACCTTGGCATGCGAGTCCTGCCAGAAGCGCCCTGTTGTAGTTGGTCTCTTCTGTTCGAGGTGTCACCAGCGCATGAGAGACTTCGTGTCGGCACGTAGGTCAGGAGCACATCGCGCCCGTCATTGATCTTCCGCGCTCACCACCACACCCAAAGAAGAAACCCGGTCGCAAAGACCATCGTAACCGCAACTAAGGCGTAGCCAATCCAAAACCGTTTTCCCATCTGTCATCGTATCTACGTAAACCCTCCCTGCTTGGTCAAGCTCGTAGATGCGCTAGTGTATGGCTCTCCACAGACAGCCAATGACCGGCTTCGCAGGCTGCTCACGGATCATCCGCAGATGGCCGAATTAGATGCGGTCCCTGCTGCGAGGAAAGCCCGGACCGCTGAGGAATGCGTCGATCTGCTGTTTCACGAGGCCATAACATTCGCAAGCCGCTTGCTCTACCCCTGCACGCTGGACCAGCACGACGCATCCTCGCGTGCAGCGAATGAACCCTTTTTTTTGCAACCGCCCCACCACTTCGGCCAAAGCCGATCGACGCGCTCCGATCATTTGAGAGAGATATTCCTGGGTGAGTTCCAGCTTATTCCTCCCTACGCGATCCGCCGCCGTGAGGAGCCATCGACAGAGCCGCTGAGTCAGCGTGTGAAACCGATTGCAGATAGCAGATTGAGTGATTTGGCCGAGTTGAATCAAGGCATACCCGCGCATGACCTCCGAGAGTGGAGTTTTTCCATCCCTTTCATCCAGCACGTGGATAGCGAGCTTTTCGAGATCACCTGACATTTGGATGGTGCTCGCGTACTGCTGGCTGTTGCCTCCGAACACGATGGGAATACCACAAAATCCTTCAACCCCGATCATGCCGACTTCTGTGCCTTGTCCTTCCTTCGTGAGTCCAACCAGGGACACGAGCGCCGTGGTCGGGAAATACACATATCGGATGACGCTCGCCACCTCGTGGAGGACCGACCCCTGCGGCATCGTGACGTGCTCCAGGTGGGGGGCTAACCACGCGAAATCCGTCCGCGATAGGGAAGCTAAGAGCATATTGTGCCGCCCGGCAGGTTGCTGGGACATCAGACCTTTCCATCTCTGCCTCCACAGACAGGGATTGTGCGGATAGAGAGAGTCATCTGTCCGTCTGGATGATGAAAAGTCCCTCACCCAGAACGCCAGGCTGAGTACAACGTTGAAGCGGCGATGGCTGGGAATCTCACGCGAGTAGGAGGGAGATGAAGCCACGAGAGATGGGAAGTCAGCGTAGCTAAACGTGAACTTATTCTAACGCATTATTCAAGGCGGCGTCCAGGTGGAAAGGATCAGAATAAAGAAGCAGTCTTTGCCATGTAGATGGGAGAATTGAAGGACGAATAGGGCTTGAACAAGGTTTGTCTATGAGGGATACACTTCACTATATGACCATCCGTGGCACCTTAGTACGCTTCAGTGACTCTTCAGCGGACCTGACAGAAGCGCTTCAGGAAAATGTTGAATTGGCTGAAGAGGACCTTCTATTCATCGAGAACCATTTGTTAATGATTCAGATGGCGTACACGGAGTGGAAGCGGACAAACCACCCAGCCCATTCGTCGCGATGACCATTCTTGAGAGTGAGCCGAACTCACTTCGGAACTTCCAACGGCCCAAACCACTCGCCTTGGTAGTCCGCAATCCCGTACAACATCAACCGTCCATCCTGCCAGTCCCACGCTTTCCATACCTTGTTGCCAAGCGGATCGAACACGCGAAGAACGACCTCACCACGGTTTGCATCTCTATACCAATACCAACCTTCCTCATTCGGAGGCTTTCTCTTCCATGAGAGCGCAGGCTTTGTCGGTCGTCGTCGGCGTTCGAAACTAGGCATGTCCTGAAGTCGGCTTCTGGTTGTCATCAGGTAGGGCGACACACGACACCATCCCCTCGAACCCTACGGCCTTGGCCACCCTGACCTTTCTGAACGCCTGCCGGTTAGCCTCGATTGCATAGTTCATCTACGAGAGTGCCTCAAAGAAGGTCTCACAGACCATGCCATCGTCCACCTTGCGACCGACGACGAGATAACCTCGGAGGCTTCCAGGATGGGCATGAAACCGGTCATGTGGCGGTTTTCAAAGTAGAGGGACATGAGCTAGGATTTTGCCACATCTCAAGTCTTAGTGGATAGGGCACATTTTGATCGATCAGACCAATTTCATGAGGCGCTATGGATGTTATGGCCCAAAATAATGGGGGTGCAGGGGGGAATTGCATGGCGGAAGCGGGTCAGGCCCTTGATCCACCACAAGTCAAAATATCGCCTTATTTTCTTCTCTGTCCTGTATATTCGTGGTTCCGCATTAAAAAAGGGTGATTTCTTGGAGTGGCCGCGACTTTCCTCGATTCTCTGGGCAGTTAAATTATTGACTAACTTTTTTAGTAAAACCCCATCATTACAGAAACCCACACCGTTTCAAATTGTCTTGGGATCACGGGGGGAAGGTTGCCCTGAACCTCGTTTGGACAAGAATGGTGACGGAACACAGCATGGCTGGAGAAGGGTATGGTGGCTGATGGTGGAGAATATTTCGGACAAGACTGTTCAAGAAGTAAGGGCGAGTATTGATGATATTATTCCGCATCCTCTTGAGATACCTGACGCTGGACTGCCGATAGCTCCTGCCGATAATAGAAGTGTTTTGCCCTTGCCCCAGAGACTAAAGTTAGGGAGCGAAGGCACTGCGGACTTTGTAAAGCTCCAGCACAGAGAACGTGTTCGTCTCAATTTTGTCTCTTACTGTAATGCGTCATTTTTGTCGCAGAAGTGTGAGATACAGCTAGAAGGATCGGAAAGGCGGTTTTTTGCCGTGGAAGGACAGAAATACGTCATGCGAATTACCTTGACCGGCGACGACGTATTCGCTGGCGAAAAACTGCTGGAGGTAACACGGATAGGGGAAGAAATCACTGTCTCCCTACATTGAACCAAAATATATGCCGTTGAAGCATTCCATGCGCCACATGGTGGGTTTCATGCCTGTCATTGAAGCCGATCAAGGGGTGTACTTGTTGGGTGGCAGAATGGTGGTGAATGGTCCGGTGTTCGAGCGGTTCAGTGAGGCACTTTTGGTGATGAACGCCTGGATTCAGATGGATCAAGAGGCGGGGCGATCTGTCAAAGTAGCACGGGTGGAAGCGTTTGAGGGCATGGTTAGTGTATTAGAGCGACAAACACGTTGAAGGGTTGCCTCAGCGTATAATGCCATTCGTTTGCAAGATATACAGCGTCAATACAGACAGGGCGATGAGGAGACTGACGAAAGCTATCCAGCCGTAGGCCCGCTGCGTTGAGGCAAATTTGCTGAAGGTTGGTGATGAGTAACGGTGGGATTTGTTCATGAGGTGCTCTTACTGCTCTGGTTGTATACGTTCCAACCATTCGTTTTGGCTCTAACCTTTCTGAAGCCCACCTTCAAGCAATTAGCTGTGAAAGAATGGTCATTATGCTGAAGAGAAACTATGAAAGCTAGGGCCATTGTCTCGCAAGGGATTCTTGCCCTGCTATTGCTGCCATCGTTTGGGATAGCACACGATTTCAAGGGCAAGGTTGTTGGCGTGATTGATGGTGATTCCATTCGGGTGATGCATGAGGGCAGGGCTGAACAGGTACGGTTGAGTGGCATTGATTGCCCTGAGAAGGGGCAGGCATTCGGCGCAAAAGCGAAGCAGGCCACCTCTGCCCTTTCCTTCGGCAAGGAGGTGACGGTGCAGCCAGTCACCACAGACCGTTATGGCCGAAAGGTGGCAACCGTGAGCTTGCCGGATGGCAGAAACCTAAACCAGGAGTTGGTAAGGTACGGTGCCTGCTGGTGGTTTAGGAAGTACGCGCCAAAGGATAAGGTGTTAAGGGAGCTGGAAGAGATTGCACGAAATCGAAAGCTTGGGCTATGGGTCGAACCGAATCCTGTTCCACCGTGGGAGTTCAGGAAGGCAAGGGCATCTGAAAGGAAGGCATTGCAACCAACAGCTTCTGGTCAATCCCGAATGGACGCGGGTCTATCTGCAATGCAGGCTTCTGCCGAAGGCATCCCCTCAGGGGCTAGTGAGCTACAGGTTATGAAAGACCAGACATTTCCTATTCTCGGCAATAAGAAAAGTCGTCTATACCATCGCGCAGACTGTCCTAACTACAGTGCAATAAGGCCCAAGAACCAGGTGCCCTTCACTAGCGAAACGGAAGCGAAGGCAGCGGGGTATCAGTTGGCGGGGAATTGCCCTTAATGGACAAAGATGTTACCGCCAAAAATGGCGGGGGGTAGAGGGGGAATTGATTGACGGAAACGGGTCTGATGCCTTGTCTACTGCACGTGAAAAATATCGCCCAGAGAAACTGCAGAAAACTGACCCCTGCGATAGCCTACGTCAATAATTATGGTGCGTTATAAACTAAGGAATTGCGTCAAATTTCTCCCGGTACTTACTGTACCTCCTTTGGCCCGGTATTCGGCAATCTTCAAGTAAAGTGATTCTTGAAGAATATTTGAAATACCGATGTGTCGTTAAGGTGTGATAATCGGCTACAAGGTCAAAGGACATGTGAGGATCTGAATCTCCTTGGAGCCTTGGATAATTTTCAGATATCGCATTAGAAATTAATCCCTGCGAGGTGGCTCCTCCTGCCGGAATGATAGCCCCGCCTTCTCCGCCGATCGTCTTTTCAGCATCTGTCGGCTGAACGATAATGCGATCACCTATGCGAATAGTCACAGAAAACTTGTCGAGGGCGACAGGAATGCCTGACATATTTCGAATGTAAACGTTTACCCCGCTTGGAGGATTTTTGCAGGTCATGCCCTTGGGCGAAGTAATCCACTGATATCTTTCGAATACAACCAGTGGAACGGCTAGAGCACGAAATCCTTCCTGTGCCTCTAGGATAAGTTCAGCGGTCCTTTGGCCCTGATGGAGGGCGTAAACGAATCCTGCGATCGCGACAAGTGCTGTTAGGATTTGTGCTATCTTAGCCCCGGTTTCGATTCCGGCCTTATTCTCCACCCCGTTGCTCCATTCTGGGTAAGTATTCTAGCATATTCACGTAGGAGAGGAATGGGATAAGCAGCGGGGGATCAGTTGGGAGGGAATTGTCCCTAAAACGGAGGATGTTACCGCGATAACACGGCTCTCGTGAATTAAGGACATCTCGCGCAGGCCCTTTTATCTTTTCTTATTAACTTCAAACTCTCCTTCACAAGTTGGATAAAGAGCATTCCAAATTAGCCTAGGCATCTGTTTATCCCAGTGGGCAGGTACTTCTGT